>NZ_JZWY01000470.1:0-7942 GCF_000966955.1 Streptomyces sp. NRRL S-495 | reverse complement strand
GGGCAGGGGGCGTGGCACGATCCGGCCACCCGGCGTGACGGGCCCAACGCGAGCGGCCCAGGGCGAGCGCCGCCCAGGGCGAGGGGCCCGAGACGAGGGGCCGGGCGGGTCAGGGCAGCGGCTGGGCGTGGACGGGGATGTGCGGGTTCTGGTGGCCGCCGGTGGCGAGCATCCGGACCTCCCCCGCGTCGCTGATCTCGGCCCGGACGATTCCGCTGGCGTCCTCGTACACCGGATGGCCGCCGGGCCCGACCGCGGCGGTGCGCTCGACCACGACCACGTCCTGCGGGGCCTGGGTGCCGGGGGTGCCCGGGAAGGTGAGTGCATAACGGGTGACGGGGCTCATCGCCGACCTCCTGATCCCTGTTCGACGTGCCCGTGGCATCCGGCCTCAGGCGGTGGCCCGGGCCGGACGGGCGGACGCACCGCGCACCTCCAGCTCGCCGAGCAGGCACGCGGTGGCCTCGGCCACGGCGTCCACGGCCCGGTCGAACGCCTCGCGGTTGTGCGCGGCCGGGGCCCGGAACCCGGACACCTTCCGTACGTACTGGAGCGCTGCCGCGCGGTAGTCCTCCTCGGTGGCGTCGGGCGTCACGGGTGGTCTCAGCGTCTTGATACTGCGGCACATGCCACCAGTCTTGCGCGCGGACGCCCGGCAGGCGACTCCCGTCCGTCACGGGACCGCCTTGTGCACCACACAGCGCCGTCATCCGATCGGATTAGGATTTGGCCCGAACAATCCCGACTTTCCGCTGTCCGTCCCTCCGGAGCACCCCCCTTGCCTCTCGCGCTGGTCGCCCTGGCCGTCACCGCCTTCGCCATCGGAACCACCGAGTTCGCCGCCATGGGGCTGCTGCCCCAGGTCGCGAACGATCTGGACGTCTCGATCCCGCAGGCCGGCTGGCTGATCTCCGCCTACGCGCTGGGCGTGGTGATCGGGGCGCCACTGCTCACCGCGCTCGCGGCCGGGCGGCCCCGGAAGGCGGTGCTGGTCGCCCTGGCCGGGTTCTTCGCCGCCGGGAACCTGCTCTGCGCGCTCGCCCCGGACTTCTGGACGCTGGCCGCCGCCCGGCTGGTCACCGGACTGCCGCACGGGGCGTTCTTCGGCGCCGGGGCGGTCGCGGCGGCCGAACTCGTCGCCCCGGACCGGCGGGCCCGGGCGGTGGCGGTGATGTTCTCCGGGCTGACCCTGGCCAATGTCGTCGGCGTGCCGGCCGCGACCCTGCTCGGCCAGCACCTGGGCTGGCGGGCGACCATGCTGGTGGTGGTCGCGATCGGCGCGGCGGGGGCCCTGGCGATCGCCCGGCTGGTCCCGGCGCTGCCGTCCCCCGCGCAGTCGGGTCTGCGGCACGAGCTGGGCGCCTTCCGCAGCGGACAGCTGTGGCTGGCGCTGGCCACGGTGGTCTTCGGCTGCGGCGGTTTCTTCGCCTGCTACTCCTACATCACCCCGCTGCTCACCGAGGTGTCCGGCTTCGCGACCGGGTCGGTGACGCTGGTGCTGGCGCTGTTCGGCGTCGGGATGACGATCGGCAACCTGCTCGGCGGCTACGCGGCCGACCGCGCGCTGCGGCCGACGGTGTGCGTCGCGTTCCTGCTGCTCGCCGCCGTGCTGGCGCTGTTCGCCGTGACCGCGCGGGCCCAGTGGTCGGCGGCGGCGACGGTGGTGCTGGTGGGGCTGTTCGGGTTCGCGATCGTCCCGGCGGTGCAGACGCTGGTGATGCGCGAGGCCCGGGGCGCGCCGACGCTGGCCTCGGCGACCGTGCAGGGTGCGTTCAACCTGGCCAACGCCCAGGGCGCGTACTTCGGCGGGCTCGCGCTGGACGCCGGGCTGGGCTGGACCTCGCCGCCGCTGGTCGGCTCGGGCCTCGCGGCCTCCGGCGCGGTGATCGCGGTCGCGGCCTGGGCCGCCGCCCGGCGGGGCACCCGGGCCTCGGCCGCGCCGAGCACGGTCGCAGGCACGGGCGCGGGCGCGGGCCCGGCCCTGGTGCCGGACCCCGGACGACCGGATCGGCGCGGGGACCGCGACCCCCCGCTGAGTCCCCGGCGGGCCCGTCAGACCGGGTCGGCCGCCGGACCCGGAGCCGCGACCGGGCGGAGGCCACGGTGACCGTCGGCCAGCAGCGCGTAGCCCTCGGCGTTGAACTTGATGCCGGTCCGCTCCTCCTCGGTCAGCTCGCGGCGCACCTTGGCCGGCACCCCCGCGACCAGCGAACCGGGCGGGACCACCATGCCCTGCGGCACCACGGCACCGGCCGCGACCAGCGAGCCGGCCCCGATCCGGGCACCGTTCAGCACCGTGGCGTTCATCCCGACCAGGACGTCGTCCTCGATCACACAGCCGTGCAGCACGGCGTTGTGGCCGACCGAGATCCGCTCCCCCATCACCAGCGGGAAGCCGAGGTCGGCGTGCAGGGTGCAGTTGTCCTGGACGTTGCTGCCCGGGCCGACGGTGATCTCCTCGGCGTCACCGCGGAGCACCGCGCCGTACCAGACGCTCGCCCCGGCGCCGACGGTCACACTGCCGACGACGACCGCGTTGGGCGCCACGAAGGCGGTCGGGTCGACCCTCGGGACCCGGCCCCCGACCTCGGCGATCAGCGGCTCTGCCATCTCTCGTCCTCCTTGCGACGACTGCCCATCAGGTGCGGGCCATGATGGCATCCCGCTCGGCGCCGTCAGCCGGCCGGGGCCGGGGCCGGAGCGGATGTGGTGGGCGGAACGGAGGCGGTGGGCGGCGGGCCCCCGCAGGCGCCGGTGTCGAGCAGCTTCTGGAAGGCCGCGTTGGTGGCCGGCAGGTTCGACATGTCGAAGGCGTTCACGGAGGCGGCGAACTGCCGACGGGTGTCGCTGTCGGTGTAGACGAAGGTGTTGTAGCCGGGGATGCCGCCCGCGTGGCCCCAGACCGGGCCGCAGGGCGTCGACACGCGCTGGAGGCCCAGCCCGTACGCGTCCTCGCCGCTCTGCGGGGTGACGGCCATCATCTCGGCGAGCAGCGGCCGGGGCAGCAGTCGCCCGCCGATCAGGGCGGTGACGAAGGTGGTGAGGTCCGCGGTGGTCGAGATCCCGGCGCCGGCCGCCCCCGCCATGCTCGGGTCCAGCTCGGTGACGTCCGCGGGCCCGGCCGGCAGGTCGTAGTAGCCGTGCGCGTGCGGGCCGGGGATCGTCGTCGAGTGGTCCGGCATGAAGGTGCGGGTCAGGCCCAGCCTGCGGACGATCCGCCGGTCCACCTCCTGCTGCCAGCTGTGCCCGGTGACCCGCTCGACGATCTGCCCGACCACGAGGTAGTTGGTGTTGGAGTAGTGCGCGCCCTGGCCCGGCTCGAAGTAGGGCGGGTGGGCGTTGGCGACAGCGATCAGCTGCTGCGGGGTGTACCTGGTGAAACGACCCGTCTCCAGCCACTGCCGGAGCCTGACGGGGTCCTCCTCGTAGCCGAAGAGGTCGTCCTCGGTGTAGTTGAACAGACCGCTGGTGTGGTTGAGCAACTGGCGCAGGGTGATGTTCCGGCCGTTCGGCACCGCGCCCGGCAGCAGCTTCTCCACCGGGTCGTCCAGCCGCAACCGGCCCTCGCCGACGAGCTGGAGGACGACGGTGGAGACGAAGGTCTTGGTCACGCTGCCGATCCGGAACAGGCCGTCGGCGTTCACCGGGGCTCCG
The DNA here is from genome assembly GCF_000966955.1 of Streptomyces sp. NRRL S-495. Taxonomy (NCBI): domain Bacteria; kingdom Bacillati; phylum Actinomycetota; class Actinomycetes; order Kitasatosporales; family Streptomycetaceae; genus Streptomyces; species Streptomyces sp. NRRL S-495. The sequence goes on along the minus strand of NZ_JZWY01000470.1, from coordinate 4,288 downwards.
GTGCCGAAGTCGGCGGTGCCGGCCGCGCCCTTCCACACGGTGCGGCCGCGCTCGCTCACCCGGGCGAGCGTCGCCGAGGCCCCGCCGGGGTCGACCATGCCGCGTACGGCGGCGTCCAGCGCCCGCGCGTCGACACCGCGGCGCGCGTCCCGGCCGGCGTCCGCGCCGTCCTGCGTTCCCGCCACCGTCACCGTCGTCACCCCGTCCGGCCCGGTCGCGCCCAGCGCGCCGGCCGTCGGGGCGGTCACGCCCACCAGGCCCGCGCCGGCCAGCGCGAGTGCCACCACGCGCACGGCCGTGCCGCGGCGTCGACGCCCTGCACTGCCCGTACTACCCGTACTACCCGTACTGTCCGGGTTCCCCTGAGCGCCCGTACCGCTTCGTGCCGTCCCGTCCATGCGTCCTCCGTGTCAGTGTCTTCGGACGCCCGCAACACCCGGGCTGTCCTCGGCAGTTGACACTCTGACAGGAGCTCCGGCGGATCTCCTCCGACCATGGTCCGGACCCGCTCCGCCTCAGGGCCGAGATTCGGACGCCCGTGGCGGCCGTTTCCAGTACGGGCCACCCCTGACGCCCCTCAGGGGAGGTGTCTCCGACCGGGGTCGGAGACACCTCCCGGAGCACGAGGTCAGGCGACCGGGGCCTTGACCCGCAGGACCTCGATGAACGCCCGCAGCCACGCCGGGTGGTCGGGCCAGGCGCGGGCCGAGACCACCACACCGTCGACCACCGCCTCGCCGTCCACGTACGTCGCGCCGGCCGCCGTCACATCCGGCTCCAGGGCCGGGTAGGCGGCGCTGGTCCGCCCGCCGAGCACCCCGGCGGCGGCCGACACCAACGGGCCGTGGCAGATCTGCGCGACCGGCTTCTCGCTCTCGAAGAAGTGCCGGACGATCCGCCGCACCTCCGGGTCGTTGCGCAGGTACTCGGGCGCGCGGCCGCCCGGGATCACCAGCGCGACGTAGTCCGCCGGGTCCACCTCGGCGAAGGCCAGGTCGGCGGGCCAGGTGTAGCCCGGCTTCTCGGTGTAGGTGTCGTACCCCTCGACGAAGTCGTGCACCACGAACTGCAGCCGCTTGCGGGTCGGTGCCGCGATGTCGACCTGGTAACCCTCCTCGCGCAGCCGCTGGTACGGGTAGAACACCTCCAGTGACTCCGCGGCGTCCCCCGTGACGAGCAGGATCTTCGATGCCATCGCCGACATCCCTCCGAATCGATCGATCGTCGGACATGGTGTCGGCCCGGGCCGGTGTGCCCGGCACGGGCCGGGACCAACCTCCCGCACCCGCCACAGCCGCGCAACGGGGCGCATCGGGCATCCACTCCGCCGAATGCGCCCCCGCGCGCCACCCGGTGTCGGCACGCGCCCCTGCGGCCGCCCCGTTACGGCCTGTTCCGACCTCATCCGACCCGGACCGCCCCGTTCCGGACTCCTTCCGGCCCTGTACCGGCTCGTTCCGGCCCGTCCCATCCCAGGATCCGGGGATGGGACGGCAGCCGCCCCCCGGGTCAGAATCGGCGCAGCCCGGTCACCCCGGGGACCAGCTCGAAGGGATCCGCTGATGACCCGTTTCTCCCGCTCGCTCGCCGTGCTCGCCGTCACCGCGACCGCCGTGATCGGCGGCATCTCCGTCGCGCCCGGCGCCTCGGCCGCCGGCAAGCGGTGCGACGTCGAGTACACCGTGGCGTACTACACCTACAAGCAGCTCGGCTACGGGGACATGGACTCGCTGCTGCACGCCGAGAAGTCCTACGCCCTCTGCCAGGTCCACGGCTGAGCCGTACCGCTCGACGCGGGAACGGTGGCCGGCCGCGGCGCGTGACCGCGGCCGGCCACCGCCGCGTCCACCGCGCCGTCCTTGCCGCCTCGATCGCGCCTGCCGGGCCCGGCAAGGACGGTAGGTGCCGGAACTTCTCCCGCAGTTCGCCCGACGGCCACCCGGCGGGGCGGGACTGCTCCTAGTCTGCGGGCGGCAGCCACACCGCGACGCCGACAGAGCGTCGCCAACACCGCCGCACCAGTACCGCGACGCCACCACCGCGACGCCACCACCGCCACGCCATCCGCGCGAGCTAGGAGCTTCCATGACGTACCGTCCGACCGACGGCGGCACCCCGGCGGAGTCCGCCGAGGGCACCTCCTCCTCCCGCCGCAACTTCCTGCGGGCCACCGGTGCCGCCGGCCTCGGCGCGGCGGCCCTCGCCGCCGGGGCCGGGGAGGCGTTCGCCGCCCCCGGCGGGGAGCAGCCGGGGGCGGACCGGTCCGGCGCCGACGACGAGCGCGGCGTCGCGTCCGACCGCCCGGCCGGCACCCGCCCGCCGGTCCGCACCGGCACCGGCCTGGACCGCCTGCCGCACCCGCTGATCGTCGGTCACCGCGGCGCCCCCGGCTACCGCCCCGAGCACACCCTGGGCTCCTACGACCTGGCGCTGAAGCTGGGCGCGGACGTCATCGAGCCGGACCTCGTCCCCACCAAGGACGGCCAGCTGGTGGTCCGGCACGAGAACAACATCGCGGAGACCACGGACGTCGCCGACCGCACCGAGTTCGCGAGCCGCCGCACCACGAAGACCATCGACGGCGTCGCCCAGACCGGCTGGTTCACCGAGGACTTCACCCTCGCCGAGCTGCGCACCCTGCGTGCCAAGGAGCGGCTGCCGCAGCAGCGCCAGCGCAACACCCTGTACGACGGCCGCTGGGCGATCCCGACCTTCCGCGAGGTCGCCGACTTCGCCCGCAAGCGCGGCCGCGAGCTCGGCCGGGACGTCTGGGTGTACCCGGAGACCAAGCACCCCAGCTACTTCCGTTCGATCGGCCTGCCGCTGGAGGAGCGCCTCGCCGACGAGCTGCGCCGCACCGGGCTGGCCGGGCGCAGCGGCCGGGCGATCCTGCAGTCCTTCGAGCCGAGCAGCCTGCAGCGGCTCGCCAAGCTGGTCGACAACCCGAAGATCTTCCTGCTCAGCGGCCCGACCAGCCAGCCGTACGACTTCGTGCTGTCCGGCGACAAGCGCACCGTGGCCGACCTGGTGAAGCCCGAGAACCTGCGCTGGATCGCCGGCTTCGCGCACGGCATCGGCCCGACCACCGCCCTGATCGCCCCGGTCGACGCGACCGGCAAGCTGCTGCCGCCGACCACCCTGGTCCGGGACGCGCACGCGGCCAACCTGCTGCTGCACCCGTACACGGTGCGCAACGAGAACGCCTTCCTGCCGCTGGACTACCGCCGGGGCACCGACCCCAACGCGTACGGCGACGCGATCGGCTGGGCGAAGTACCTGTACGAGCTCGGGGTGGACGGCTTCTTCACCGACCAGACCGACACCAGCGTGCTGGCCCGCCAGGACTTCTGGGACGCCAAGGGCGCGCACTGACGCACCTGTGCACTGGCCCCCTGGGTGAACCGCCGCGCCCCGGAACGTCCGTCGACGTTCCGGGGCGCGGCGCCGTCCGGGGCGGAGCCCCGACATCAGCCGTCGCCGTGCTGCTCCTCGGGCTGGCCCTGCTGGCCCTGCTGCGTCTGCCCCTCCGGCGCCTGCTCCTGCTGGGTCGGCCGGTCCTGCTGAGTGGGCTGGGCGGGCTTGCGGGTGGGCTGGCGGCCGGGGGCCTGGGTACGGCCGCCGGGCCAGGACGGGGCGACGTCGGTCGGCTGGCCGCCGGGCCAGGTCGTCCACGGTGAGCCGCTGCCCGAACCCGGGCTCGCCGAGGGGTCCCGCTTCGGCGGCGGGTTGGGGATGTAGACGGTCTCGAACTCCTTCTCCGGCATGCCCCGGACGGCCTCGTTCATGGCCAGCTGCCAGATCGGCCCCGGGCCGGTGGCGCCGAAGACCTCGTCGAACCACTTGCCGCCGATCCGGATGTTCTTCATCGGCACGCCGCCGGCCGGGCCGCCCAGCCAGACCGAGGCGGCCAGGTTGCCGGTGTAGCCGCTGAACCAGGCCGACTTCTTCTCGTCGGAGGTACCGGTCTTGCCGGCGATCTGCCGGTCGTCGTCCAGACCGAGGTCACGGGCGGTGCCGCCCTTCTCGGTGACGCCGAGCAGCACGGTGTTGATGATGTCGGCGGTGCTCTCGGACAGCACCCGGTCGCACTTGGCCGGGCTGACCGGGACGTCCTTGCCGTCCATGGTGGTGATGCTGCTGATCGCGACCGGCGTGCAGTAGGTGCCGCGGTTGGCGAAGGTCGCGTAGACGTTGGCCATCACCAGCGGGCTCACCTCCTGAGTGCCCAGGCCGAGGGCCGGCAGCTCCTGCAGCGGCTTGCCGCTGGCCTTGCCCGCGACGCCCAGCT
>NZ_JZWY01000469.1:0-1068 GCF_000966955.1 Streptomyces sp. NRRL S-495 | reverse complement strand
AGCTTGTTGGCCATCTGCTTGACCGCGCAGAGGCCGATCTCCTGCTCCATCTGCACGAAGTAGGTGTTGACCGAGAGCGCCATCGCCTCCTTGAGTTCGTACGGGCCGACCTCGCCCGAGGACTCGTTGGGGATGGTGCCGCCCTTCTTGCCCTTCTCCAGGTTCTTCCAGGTGCCGTCGCAGGTGGTCATCGTCGGCCAGTCCATCTTGTTCGGCGAGGCGTAGGACTGGGTGGAGGTCAGCCCGGCCTCCAGTCCGGCGGCGGCCACGATCGGCTTGAAGTTGGAGCCCGGCTGGAAGCCGTTGCCGCCGCCCATCGCCGCGTCCACGTTGTAGTTGACGACGGTCTGGTTCTTGGCCGGGTCGATCCCGTACGGCCGGGTCTGGGTCATCGCCAGGATCCTGCCGGTGCCCGGCTCGACCATGGTCATCGCCGCCGACACCTGGTCGGTGACCTTCACCTTGGTGGTCACGGCCTTGAGCGCGGCCGCCTGCTTCACCGGGTCGAGGGTGGTGTGGATGAACAGGCCGCCCTGGTCCCAGAGCTTCTTGCGCTCGGCGGCGGTCTTGCCGAAGACCGGGTCCTGCTTGACCACGTGCCGGACGTAGTCGCAGAAGAAGCCCATGCCCGCTGGCGGTGATGCAGCCGTTCTGCGGCGCCTGGTAGTGCAGGGCGACCGGCCCGGACTTGGCCTCCTTGGCCTGCTCCGGGGTGAGGTGCTTGTTCTCGACCATCTTGTCGATGACGACGTCGCGGCGCTTGCGCGAGGCCTCGGGATGGGCCTTGGGGTCGAACTGGGAGGGGTTCTGCACCAGTCCGGCCAGGGTGGCGGCCTCGGCGACCGTGAGGTCCTTGCTGTTCTTGCTGAAGTAGCGCTGGGCGGCCGCCTGGATCCCGTAGGCCTGCTGGCCGTAGTACGTGATGTTCAGGTAGTTGGTGAGGATCTGGTCCTTGGTCAGCTCCTCCTCCAGCTTGATGGAGTACTTGAGCTCCTGGACCTTGCGGCCGAGGGTCTTGCGCTGGGCCTCCAGCACCGCCACCGGGTCGTCGCCGGCCTTCTCGACGTT
>NZ_JZWY01000468.1:0-8267 GCF_000966955.1 Streptomyces sp. NRRL S-495 | reverse complement strand
TGGACGCGCCCTGGACGGCGGTGCCGCTCTCCGCGTTCTTGGTGATGGCCCGCAGGACGCCCTTGAGGTCGACGGCTCCGTGCTCGTAGAAGCGCGCGTCCTCGATGTCCACCTGGGCCTGGCGTATCAGCGTGCCCATCTCCTCGCCGGTGATCACCCGGCGGTCGCGCTCGTAGACCTTGGCTATCTGCTGGCCCTTGGCGTCGTAGATCCAACTGGCCTGGGTCAGCGCCGGCGTCTTCAGGTCGGCGGGGATGCTGTCGAACTCCTCGACGCCGCTCTTCAGGCCGAGCCCGAGCGCTCCGGCGGCGGGGAGGGCGATGCCCGCGAGCAGGACGCCCGCGAGAGTGCTGTAACCGAGGAACTTCACGCCGTGGCCGAGCAGGCCGAGCGGGGTCTCGCGGCGCCGGGGGCGCGGGACCCAGGTGTCGAGGGGCTCCGAGGAGGGCATGCGGCGGCTTCTCCGTGACATAGTCGGAACACTACGTCCACGAAAACCGCCCGTGGGGCCGGTGTTGGTCAACCTTTGTCACAAATCGGCGACAGATCAACGCCGTTGGGCGTGGCGCTCGGAACGGCCGACGGGACCGCCCGCTCCGGGGGCAGGTCGTTCGTCTGCGCTCGACCGGACTCGATCAAGAACGGTCGGGCCCGCGTACCCTGCTGGCCCAGCTTGCCCTGCTGGCCCGCAGCCTCAGCCCTCGCGCTTCTTGCGCCGCAGTCCGAACACCGCACCCGCGATCGCGACCAGGAACACCACCCCGAGCACCTGGTCCCCGGTGCTCGCCGGGGCGTCCTTCCCGCCGTCGGGCGACGGCGGGGCGGCCGCACCGGAGGTCGGCGACGCCGGGTCCGAGGGGGCCGACGGGGCCGGAGTGGCGCTCCGCAGGGGTTCGACGGTGTCCGGAAGCTGCGCGTCGTCGAGCGGCGCGCGCCAGACCGGACTGTCCTTGCCCTCGGTGCCGTAGAGCAGCGCCCGGCCGTCCGAGGTGAAGGTGACCGACTCCCCCTGCCGCTGGAACGGCGTGGACAGCGGTTCGGCGTCGCTCGGCGCGCCGTCCTTCCAGCGGTAGAGGGTCGCCGAGAAGTAGCCGCGCAGCACCAGCCGGGTGCCGTCCGGCGAGAAGGCACCGTCGGTCGTCCACGGCGCGTCGGCGATCCTCCGGAAGGTGTTCACGCCCGTCGGGGAGAGCTTCTCCGGGCCCTGGTAGAGCCCGCCGCCGCCCTGCTTCTTGCTGGCGATGTAGGCGCGGCCGGTCACCGGGTGGACCATCAGTGCCTCCGCGTCCCGGGGGCCGTCCTCGTAGCGGACCTTGTAGCGGGTCACCTCCACCGCCTGGTCGTGCAGCTCGGCGGGTTCGGCGAAGGCGTAGATCCAGACCTCGGGCCACTTGCCGCCGAGGTTGTCGCCGAGGTCCCCGACGTAGAGCCGGCCGTCCGGACCGAGCGAGATCGCCTCGACGTCGCGGGGTTCGACGCCCCGCAGGGTGACGGTGGCGACCGTGCGGCCCTGGGAGTCGATCGCGTAGACGTACGGGCCGTCGTCGCTGTCGTTGTGGGTCCAGTAGACGCCCGGGTGCTGCCGGCTCGCGGCGAGGCCGCTGGACTCGGTGATCCTCGGGTCGCCGATGGCGAAGGCCTGGCCGCCCGGGTCGGCCGCGTGCGCGGACGGGGCGCCGAAGGTGGCACCGGCGCCGACGGCGACCGCGGTGGTGGCGGTGGCACAGACCGCGGCGAGCAGCACGGCGGGGAGCCTGGTCGTTCGCATCCTCAGCACCGGTCGATCCTCCCACGGCCGCCCTCCCCGCCCGTTTCCCGACGGCTTCCCAACGGCTTCCCAACGGCTACCCGCCGGGGGACCATTTTTCGTCACCTTGACGAGATCCCTCCGCCTTCAATATCGTCAGCATGACGAAAAGGAGCCGCCATGGCCGACATCAGCAAGCGCTTCGGACTGCGCCACCTGCGCGCCCGCCCCACCGCCCACATCCGGCACGTCCGCCGCGGCCGGCTCGCCCACGACGGCACCGGCCTCGCCTTCTGGTTCCGCCCGCTCACCGCCGCCCTCTCCGAGGTGCCGGTCGACGACCGCGAACTCGCGATGCTCTTCCACGCCCGGACCGCCGACTTCCAGGACGTCACCGTCCAGGGCACCCTGACCTACCGGATCACCGACCCGGCCACCGCCGCCGCCCGCGTCGACTTCGGCATCGACCCCGACACCGGCGCCTGGCGCTCCGCCCCGCTCGACCAGCTCGCCACCCTGCTCACCGAGACCGCCCAGCAGCACGCGCTCGGCCTGCTCGCCCGCACCCCGCTCGCCGCCGCCCTGGCCGACGGCATCGCCGGCGTCCGCGAGCGGATGACCGCCGGCCTCGCCGCCGAACCCCGGCTCGCCGAGACCGGACTCGCCGTCATCTCCGTCCGCGTGGTCGCCCTGCGCCCCGAACCGGAGGTGGAACGCGCCCTGCGCACCCCCGCCCGGGAACTGGTCCAGCAGGAGGCCGACCGGGCCACCTTCGAACGGCGTGCCGTCGCCGTCGAGCACGAGCGCGGCATCGCCGAGAACGAGCTGGCCAACCGGATCGAACTCGCCCGGCGGCAGGAGCAGCTGATCACCCAGGAGGGCGCCAACGCCCAGCGCCAGGCCGAGGACGAGGCCGTCGCCGACCGGATCCGCACCGACGCCGAGGCCCAGCGCCGCACCCGCCTCGCCGCCGCCGAGGCCGAGGCCGCCCGGGGCCTGGGCGAGGCCAGGGCCGCCGCGGAGGCCGCCTGGCTGGCCGCCCACCAGCAGGCCGACCCGGCGGTGCTGCGGGCGCTCGCGCTGATGCGGCTGGCCGAGCACCTGCCGCGGATCGACAGCCTCACCCTCACCCCGGACGTGCTCACCGGGCTGCTCGCCAAGCTCGGCGCGGCGGGTTCGCCGGGGGATCCGCTTTCCGGTGGTGCCGGCGGGGGCGGACGGTGACGCTCGCACCCCGGGCCGTCCTGGTCCACCGCCGCAGCGAGTACCAGGAGCTGGTCGACCACCACGGCACGCCCGGCCAGGCCGCCTACTTCCTGCGCAGCCGGGGCCGGTCGGTCGAGGAGATCGAGCGGCGCCACGTCCGGCAGGACGAGGCGCTCGCCCGGGCGGCCGGCGCCGTGCCGCTCGACTGGCGCCGCACCCGGGTCGAACGCGCCGACCTGCCCCGGTTCCTCTTCGAACCGGAGGACGTCGTCGTCGTGGTCGGCCAGGACGGCCTGGTCGCCAACGTCGCCAAGTACCTCGGCGGCCAGCCCGTGATCGGCGTGGACACCGAGCCCGGCCGCAACCCCGGGGTGCTGGTCCGCCACCGCGCCGACGACCTGCCCCGCCTCCTCCCGGCCGCCGTCGGCCCCGGCGCCGACCGGCGGACCGAGGAGCGGACCATGGTCGAGGCCGTCGCCGACGACACCCAGCGGCTGCTCGCGCTCAACGAGGTCTACATCGGCCAGCCCGGCCACCAGACCGCGCGCTACCGGCTGGCCGTCGAGCAGCACCCCGGCGCACCGGACGGCGACGAGGCGCAGGCCTCGTCCGGGGTGCTGGTCGGCACCGGCACCGGCGGCACCGGCTGGTGCCGCTCCGTCTGGCAGGACCGCGGCGGCCCGCTCGCCCTGCCCGCGCCCGCCGCACCGTCGCTCGCCTGGTTCGTCCGCGAGGCCTGGCCCTCCCCCGCCACCGGCACCACCCGGGTGCACGGCCTGCTCGACGGGGAGCAGCGGCTCGTCCTGACCGTCGAGTCGGACCGGCTGGTGGCGTTCGGGGACGGCGTCGAGAGCGATGCGCTGGACCTCGTCCGAGGCCAGACGGTCCGGGTGGGCGTCGCCGCCACCCGGCTGCGGCTGCTCGGCTGAGCGCCTCTCCTACCGGGCCTGCGCGAGTTTCTCCTCGTGCCGGACCACCACCACCGGGCAGTGCGCGTGCTGGATCATCGCCTGGCTGGTCGAACCCAGCAGCATGCCCGCGAAGCCGCCCCGCCCCCGGGCGCCGACCACCAGCAGTTGGGCCGCCCGGCTCGCGTCGATCAGCGCCGGCCGGGCGTGGGCCTCGATCAGTTCGGAGTGCAGCTCCACGTCCGGGTACTTGTCCCGCCGGCCGGCCAGCGCCTCCGCGAGCGCCCGCTCCTCCTGCCCCGGCAGGCTCGCGCTGGGATGCGCCACGTGCAGCGCCGTCAACGGCACCCGGCGGGCGGCGGCCTCCGCGAAGGCGAAGCCCAGCGCCTCCGCGCCCACCCCCGAACCGTCCACCGCCACCAGCACCGGCCCGTCCGGCTCCGGCCGGCCCCGAACGATCAGCACCGGGCAGGCGGCGTGCGCGGCCAGGTGCACGGCGACCGAGCCGATCAGCAGCGCCCCGAAGCGGCCGAGCCCCCGGCTGCCGACCACGACCAGGCAGGCGTCCCGCGACCGGTGGGCCAGCACGGTCAGCGGCTCACCGGTGACCAGCTCGGCGCCGATCTCCAGCCGGGGATCCAGCGCCCGGGCCCGGGCGCCGGCGTCCTCCAGCACCTTCTCCGCCTGGTGCCGCAGCCCGCCCTCCGCCGGACCGCCCTGGGCCGGACCGAGGGACACATGCATCAGCGGCCAGATGAACGCGTGCACGATCCGCAGGCCGCAGCCCCGCAGCCGCGCCTCCCGGACCGCGACGTCCACGGCGGCCAGGCTCGCCTCCGAACCGTCCACCCCCACCAGCACCGGCTCACTCATCGCCCGCCTCCTGCTTCTCCTCGGGGGTGCGCTCGTAGGGCACCACCGCGACCGGGCACGGCACGTGGTGCAGCACCGCGTGCGCGACCGACCCCAGGTGCGCCCCCAGCGGCGACCGGCGGACCCGCCGCCCGATCACCACCAGCTCCGCGCCCGCCGCCGCCCGCTCCGCGAGCACCTTGGCGGGCCGAGCGTTCAGGACCTCCTCGACCACTGTCACCCCGGGGTGCTCCGCCCGCCACGGCTGGACCACCCGCGCCAGCTCACCCTCGGCGAACCCCTGCATCTCGCCGGACACGTCGACGCTCGCCGCGATGCCCGCGTACTGGTACGCCACCGGCAGCGTCCAGGCGTACACGGCCCGCAGCGGCAGCCCGCGCCGCTCGGCCGCCGCGAAGGCGTGGCCGAGCACCTCGGCGGCGCCCTGGTACGGATCGACGCCGACCACGACCTCGCCGCCCCCCGCTTCGCCCGCTGCTTCCCCCTTGCGCACCAGCACCACCGGGCACCCGACCCTGGTGAGCACCCGCCGGCTCACCGACCCCACCAGGAACCCCGCCACCGCCCCCAGCCCCCGCGACCCGAGCACCAGGCTCTCCGCCCCGGGTTGCTCCTCCGCTTCCTCCACCAGTGCCCGCACCGGATCGTGCGGCACCTGCACCGCCGCCACCGCGAGCTCCGGCCACCGCTCCCGCACCCGCAGCTCCGCCTCGCGCAACGTCCCCCGCCTGCCGGTGCGCCAGATCCACCGCCCCCAGCACCGACAACGGCGTCACCGCACTCGGCCAGGCCAGCACCACCCTCAGCCCCACCCCGCGCCCCACCGCCTCCTCCGCGGCCCAGTCCAGCGCCGCCAGACTCTCGGGAGACCCATCCACCCCGACCACGACGAATCCGCTCACAACCGCCTCCACCCAACCCAACCCGGACGAACCCGTACGCCCGCCCGCACCCCCACCCTCCCCGCCCCTCCCCAAGTCCACCCAGAGTCCAAGGTCCCCGCCACCCGACCGGTGGTCCCAGTGCCGCATCCGAGCACGGCCGATCCCGGGCGACACCCACCCGGCACCGGCTCGGTCCGGCTCGATTCCGGTTCTCTCGAATCAGGGGAGGGTGAGGATGCGGGGGCCGGTGGGGGTGATGGCGACGGTGTGTTCGACGTGGGCGGCGCGGGTGCCGTCGGTGGTGCGGAGGGTCCAGCCGTCGGGGTCGGTGGTGTGGGTATCGGTGCCGCCGGCGATGAGCATCGGTTCGATGGCGAGGACCAGGCCCGGCTTCAGGGGGAAGCCGCGGCCGGGGCGGCCCTCGTTGGGGAGGTGGGGGTCCTCGTGCATGCGGCGGCCGATGCCGTGGCCGCCGTAGCCTTCCAGCAGGCCGTAGCGCGCGCCGCGGGCGACGGTGCCGACGGCGTGGGCGATGTCGCCGGTGCGGTTGCCGACGACGGCGGCGGCGATGCCGGCCGCCAGGGCGCGGCGGGCAGTGTCGATCAGCCGCTGGTCCTCGGGGCGGGGCGTTCCGACGGTGAAGCTGACGGCGGCGTCGCCCGCCCAGCCGTCCAGGAGGGCGCCGCAGTCGATGCTCACGAGGTCCCCGTCGCGCAGCCGGTAGGCGGTCGGGATGCCGTGCACGACGGCATCGTTGACGGAGGCGCAGATGACGGCCGGGAAGGGCACCGGGGCGAAGGACGGCCGGTAGCCGAGGAAGGGTGAGGTCGCCCCCGCCTTCCGCAGTACCTCCCGGGCCACCTCGTCGAGTTCCCGCAGGCTCACCCCGACCCCGGCGGCCCGCTCGACCTCCGCCAGCGCGGTGGCGACCACTCGCCCCGACTCCCGCATCGCGGCCAGCGCCGCCTCCGACTTGAACTCCACCATGGGACCCCTCCGGGCATAGCTCCAATTCTTATACCGGTATTTGTATCACGGTCGAGTGGCGCCGACGGGTGGCCTACCATCGGGGGCATGGTGAGGACTCCGCTGACCCCCGGGGAACGCGAGCGCGGCGAGCGCTTCGGTGTGCTGCTGCGCGAGGCGCGGGGCGGGCGCAGCATGGTCGAGGTGGCAGGAGCGGCCGGGGTGTCGGCCGAGACGCTGCGCAAGATCGAGACCGGACGGGCGCCGACCCCGTCGTTCTTCACCGTCGTGGCGCTGGCGTACGCGCTGGGGCTGTCGCTGGACGAGCTGGCCGCCGCGGCCGCGCTTCCGGACGCGGACGGGAGCGAGGCCGAGGCGCTGTCTGCCTGAGACGGTCGACGGGGCCGGCATCCCAGGGTCAGGCGGTGATACCGCCGTCGAGGACGAGGTCGGCGCCGACGGTGAAGGCCGACTCCTCGGAGGCGAGGTGCAGGACGGCGGCCGCGACCTCCTCGACGGCGCCGGCCCGGCCGACCGGGACGTCGCCCTTCATCCGGTCCGCCTTGTCGGCGGCGTTCTCGCCGGGGCGGGAGGACATGCTGGTGTCGACCGGGCCGGGGCTGACCATGTTGATCCGCACGCCGTCGGCGATGTGGTCGCGGGCGGCACTGCGGGTCAGGGTGGCCACGGCGGCCTTGGAGACGGCGTAGGCGCCGAGGTTCGGCAGCCGGACATGGGTGCCCAGGTTCGAGGCGATGTTGACGATCGCCCCGCCGCCGTTGGCGCGCTGGTGGGCGATCTGGTGCTTCATCGCGTACCAGGTGCCATTGAGGTTGATGTCGATGACGCGCCGCCACTCCTCCTCCGCCACATCGGCGATCGGGGCTATACCGCCGAGCACCCCGGCGTTGTTGACGGCGATGTCCAGGGCTCCCAGGTGCTCCACGGTCTCCCGGACCAGGCGGGCGGCGTCCGCGGACTCGGAGACCGAGCCGACCAGGGCCACGGCGGTGCCGCCGTCCCGCTCGATCAGCGCAACGGTCTCGGCCAGGGCGCTCGCGGTGCGGCCGGCGACGGCGACGCGGGCGCCCTCCCGGGCGAAGGCGAGGGCCACGGCTCGGCCGATGCCGCTGCCGCCACCGGTGACCAGGACGGACTTGCCGGTGAAGCGGGTGGTGCTGCGGGACATGGGAGTACTCCTCGATCAAAGGTCTGGATGGGCCGGTCTAAATTGACCGTTCGGTTCAGAATTAGGACAGGAGAAGGGACAGAAAAGGGCGATGGAGAGGAGGGGTGAGGGAGCAGGAGGGCCGGTCAGTCCAGCAGGACGAGGGCCTGGTCGGCGGCGTCGCGCAGGCGGGCCGAGCCCTCGCCGGCCTTGCCGATCACCCTCATGCCCTGGAACAGCACCAGCAGCATCCGGGCCAGCGCCTGCGGGTCGCGCCCCTCGGGCAGCTCGCCCTGGGCACGGGCGCGGACCAGGGCCGTGGCGAGCACCGTCTCCAGATGGAGCAGGTTGGACTCCACCCGGCGGGCGGCGCCCTGGTCGTGCGGGGCCAGTTCGACCGCCGTATTGGTGACGAAACAGCCCCGGTGCGGGCCGTCCTCACCGTCCGCGGCGGACTCGGCGGCGAACCGGCGGACCAGCGCCCGGACGGCCGGCAGCACCGGGCCGGGCTGCGA
>NZ_JZWY01000485.1:0-12128 GCF_000966955.1 Streptomyces sp. NRRL S-495 | reverse complement strand
CGAATTGTCAGACAACCCCTAGCAGGGGCTGAGCCAATAGACCCAGCCCCAGGGGGCGTGGCGGTCCTCGCTGTAGCCACCGGGTGAGGTCCAGCCGACGTTGCCATTGCGGTCGTAGAACCTGGCGTACAGAGTGGACCGCTGGTTGTTGATCCACGACCCGGTCCCGACCCACTTGATGCCAACCAGGTAGTCGCAGGTGAAGAGGCGCAGTTCCTCGCCGGTGAAGTTCTCGCCGCTGTACGCGCACACATAGGTGTACGGGCAGCTGGCGGCCAGCGGCTGGCTGCCGCCCGCGGCACCCAGGTCGCGGGCTCGCTCCTCCCCCGGCAGAGGGAGCAGCAGCTCACCGCCCCCGGCCAGGGTGATCTTGTTGGCGGCCACCTGGCTCGCCCCGGGGGTCTTGGCGAGGTAGCCGTCGACCCGGGCCTGCAGGTCCTTGGCCTGGGAGGCGTCCAGTCCGAGGCTGCGGGCCTGTGCGGAGAAGCCCGCGCGAGCAGTGCCAGGGTCGGTGGCGGTGGTCGCGGCCGTCGCGGCGGGGGCGACGCACACCGCCAGGGCGGCCGCGAGGGCGAAGGGTGCTGCCAGCAGACGCTTCTTCATGGTTCCCACGTGCAGGCGTTCCATCATGCAACCTCCTTGCGTGGTCCTTCGGAAGTCCATCCTGTCCGGGGGTGGCAGCGGGGGTCTTGTAGGAATGCGTGCCGCCGGTTGCCACTGGCCCCGGCGGCCGTCGCGCTTCCCTCTGATCCGACCCGATCCGACCGGTACGACCGGTACGACCGGTACGGTCAGGACGGCAGGGTGACCGACTGGGCGTGGTGGAAGACGTTCTTGTGGTCCCAGGTGTCCTTGGCCTTCTGCAGTCGGCGGTAGTTCGCCTTGTAGTAGAGCCGCTGGTAGGCCGGCTGCTTGTCGGCGGTGGTGCCCAGGTCGACGTCCGGGTAGTTGACGTAGGCGCCGTCGGTGTCGGTGTCGATCTCCGGGATGCCGCCGGTCGCCCGGTAGGTGTCCCGGTAGAGGCCGCTCAGGTAGGCCAGGTGGGCGGCGTCGTCGCTCCGGTCGGTCCAGTAGGTCTGGTACTGGAGCTTCATGACCGAGTCGCGCTGCGGGACGGCGGTCTCGGCGGCGCCCCGGGTGTTCACCTGGCAGCCGTAGGAGTCGATCTGGACCAGTGTCTGGGTGAGGTCGAGGCCCTCGACGTCCTTGGTGAGCCAGGTCCACCAGGCGTCGATCTGGGCGGGGGTGAACGCCCTGCGGTGGTAGGCCGACTTGTACTTGCCGCGCTGGTTGGGACCGGAGCCGTTGAGCGTCATGGTCGCCTGGAACCAGGGAAGTTGGCGGCGCTTGTCCGGGTAGGGCAGGTAGAGCCCGCCGACGCCGTTGGTCTGCGCGGTCGACTTGGCTCGCATCCCGCGCTCCACCCGGGCGAGGAACGCGTCCAGCGGCGCCGGGTCCTCCTCGTCCCACTGGCTGAACAGGACGAGGTTCCCGTTCGAGTGGTGGGTGAGGTGGAGGATGGAGAACAGTCCGCGGTACACCTTCTCCGCGGGGCCGCTGTGCTCGGCGAAGAAGGCGCCGAAGTTGTTCAGCAGGGTGCGGAAGTCCTCGGGGTGCTTGAGCAGGTCGGCCCACTTCCAGGCGACGCTGCTGAGCCAGACCCTGGGCGGCGGCGCCGGCAGCGCGTGGGCGAAGTGGTAACGGAGCACCACGCCGAAGTTCCCGCCGCCGCCCCCGGTGTGGGCCCAGAACAGCTCGTGCTCGGGCGAGCCAGGGGGGTCGCCGCGGTGCGCCCGGGTCACCTCGACCACACCGCCCCGGACCGTCACCACGTCGACCTGGACCAGGTGGTCGACGGTCAGCCCGTGCCGCCGGGAGAGCAGCCCGTACCCGCCGCCGCAGATGTGGCCGCCGGCGCCGACCGAGTAGCAGGACCCGGCCGGAATGGTCACTCCGTACTCGCGGAAGAGCGTGGTGTACACGTCCCAGTTGGTGGCGCCGCCCTCGACGGAGTAGGTGGCGCCGCCGTACTTGTCGGTCCCCGCCCGGACCCCGCGCAGGGTGCTGAGATCGAGGATGACGCCCTTGTCGTTGTCGACGAAGCCCTCGTAGCAGTGGCCGCCGCCGCGCACCGTCGGCCGCAGCCCGCGGTCGAGCGCCGAACGCAGCTCCGTCACCGCGTCCGCCTCGTTGCCGACCAGCCGGATGTACGCCGGGCGGCTGCTCCAGCGCTGATTGAAGCCCTGGCTGAGCGTCTCGTAGCGGGAGTCCGGGGGGAAGACCGTCCAGCCCTCGGGCTGTTCGACGGGTTGGGCCGAGGCTGGGCCGGCGGCGCCGGCGGCCAGGCCGAGCGAGGCGGCGGAGGCTCCGGCGGCGACCATTCCGGTGCTGCCGAGGAAACCGCGGCGGGAGAATTCGTTGCGCATTCCTGGGACCGTCTTTCCCGACTCCGACAGGTGGGCGGGCGAACGCTAGCAAGGAATGCCCGAGGAATCCATTGTTTACAAATAAATGTGACCGTATGTAGACGAATTCTGGCCATGCACAGGCAATTGCCCATCGACACCTGCCCCTCCCACTTCCGGGGCGGCCCCCCGGCCCCGCTCCACAGCCCGGAGCGAGACGGGGGTTTCCCTCGGTCCGAAGAGGCGCTTGACGGGAGATCAGGTTAGGCGCCATATTACTTTCATGGCTCAGCAGCACCCGGCCGGCAACGGCGCACCCTCGCTCGACCAGGCCCGCCGACAGCTCTCCCGGTACGGCCTGGCCGCCGATCCGCAGGCGGTCCTGGTCGCGGCGCGACTGATGGCCGCCGGTGCGCGGCTCGGCCAGGCCGGCGAGGCCCACTTCGCCCGCTTCGGCCTGTCCACCGGGCGCTACCGGCTGCTGGCCGAGCTGGAGGACCACGGCGGCGAGAAATCGCCCTCGCAGCTGGCATCCGCACTCGGGGTCTCCCGCGCGACCGTGACCGGCCTGGTCGACGGGCTGGAGCGGGACGGCCTGGTCACCCGGCGCCCGTCCGTCGAGGACGGGCGGGGCAATGTGGTGATACTGACCGCGCGGGGCGCCCAGCGGCTGCGCGACATGGCACCCGAGCATTTCGACCGGATGCAGTCGATGGTCGCCGGGCTCTCCGTCGAGGAGCGCACGGTCTTCCTCGACCTGCTGGCCCGACTGGTCGAGGGCATGTCCGCACTGACGGACGACTGACGGACGACTGACGACCGACCCGCCACAGGCCGACCCACCACAGGCCGACCACCCACCCGCCCTGCGACAGTACGAGCCCTTTCACCACCCCATTGTTGGCCCACCGAACACCTATAATTAGCCTCCTAATCACTTGGACGACCCCATGCCCGGCAGAACCCAGCAGCGACCCACCACCCCCGACACCTCCGCCGACACCACCCCCGACCCCGCCGCCCGGCCCCGCTTCGTGCTCTGGCGCGAGGTCCTGATCGCCTACGCGGCGCCCGCCGTGATGGCCACCGCCGGCGGCATCGCCACCGGTCAGTCGGAGCTCAGGATCGCGGCCCTCACCACCATCGCCGGCACCTCGGCCCTGGTCGCCACCCTGGTCGGCCTCCGGCACCGGCGCCGGTCCGCCGACTCCTGGGCCGCCCGCGGGCCGATCCCGCTGCGCGCCCTCGCCTTCG
Organism: Streptomyces sp. NRRL S-495; assembly: GCF_000966955.1. NCBI lineage: Bacteria > Bacillati > Actinomycetota > Actinomycetes > Kitasatosporales > Streptomycetaceae > Streptomyces > Streptomyces sp. NRRL S-495. The sequence continues at coordinate 8,469 of NZ_JZWY01000485.1, read as the reverse complement.
GCCTCGGCTGCGCCGTCCTCGCCCTCGCCGTCGGCCTGGCGGCCGCCGAGCTGCTGCCCCGGATACCGGCGCTGGCCGACAGCCCGTGGCCGGGCCGGCTGCGCATCGACCTCCCGCTGTCCGCCGCGATCGCGGCGACCATGACCACCTGGCGCTGGCGGGTCTCGCTCCCCCGCCGCCGGCGCGCCCACTGACCCGCTCCCGCACCGCCACCCCTACCGAAGGAGCACCACCCGCATGATCACCATCATGGGCGCGTCCGGCGCCACCGGCGGCGCCACCCTGCGCAGCCTCGCCGCCCAGGACGTCCCGGTCCGTGCCCTCAGCCGGGACCCCGAGCGCCTGCTGGCGGGACTCGACCCGCACACCCGCGGACTGGTCGAGGCGACGGCCGCCGACGCCGGCGACCCCGCCTCGATGCGCGCCGCCCTCAAGGGGACGACACAGCTCTTCCTCACCATGGAGAACGGTCCGCAGCAGGTCGAGCACGAGCTGCGCACCGTGGACCTGGCCGTGGTCCTCGGCGTGGAGCACATCGTCAAGGTCTCCGCACCGGCCGCCGAGCCCGACTCCCCGGTCGCCGTCTCCCGCGGCCACCACCTGATCGAGCAGCGGCTGCGGTCCTACGACATCACCACCACCGTGCTCCGCCCGTACGCGTTCATGCAGAAGCTGCTGCTGATCGCGCCCGGGGTCTCCGCCGCCGGGGTGATCCTCGGTGCGCTGGACGGCGCCCGGTGCAACTACATCGACTGCCGGGACATCGGCGATGTCGCCGCGGCGGTGCTCACCCGCCCCGACACGGCCGGCGGCGACATCCCGCTGACCGGCGGCCGGGCGTACAGCCACCCGGAGATCGCCGAGCTGCTGGGCACGCTGCGTGGCCGGCCGGTGCGCGCCGTGAACCTGCCGCCCGCCGAACTGCACGCCCAGCTGGTCGCCCGGTCCGGGATGCCGGACTGGCTGGCCGCCCACGTGGTCGAGATCCAGCGGCTCGCCGTGGAGCGCCCGGAGAGCCCGGACGATGCCGCCACCCGGCTGATCGGGCGCGCCCCCCGTACCCTGGAAGCATTCCTCGGGGAGCACCTCGACCTGTTCCGCTGACCCGCCCACGCGGTTCCGCGACTCCCCGGAGCAGACTCGGACGGGCCCGCCGCACCCCCGGCGGCGGGCCCGTCACCCCCGAGGGAACGGCTTCGTGACCCCCGGGAAGCGGCTCCGTCACCCGCGAGGAGCGGTCCGGATGTGGCATGGGTCACGGTCGGAAAATCGACCTGACGGTCCGTCAAAATGAATGACGGCCCGTCACATCCGATCGAAGGGGCCTCAGTTGTGACCTGACATGCCGTCAGATTCGGCCACTCAAGGGCCAGTTGGGCGGAGTGTCGGCCAGTGTGCGGTTCACCGGACCGGGCTACCATCGGTTGGGTTGTCCGCTCCGGCCCCGGAGTGGGATCACCCGGATCAGGCGAGTGCTCCCACCGCCCCCAAGGGCCGGAAGATCCATCGGGACGGGGCGAGACCTAGGAGCACACGCCACTGATGACAGCCGAACCCAGCCGGGAACCGGGCGCGGACGCGCCCGCCGACGGCGGCACCACCGACCGGGACACCGCCGCCGAGAAGCAGGCCCACTACCCCGGCCGGCCGGCCCCCGCCCCACGCACCCTGATCGACATCCTCGACGCGACCGCCCGGCAGTACCCCGCCGAGCCCGCCCTCGACGACGGCCGCACCGTGCTCGGCTACCGGGCCCTGGCCACCGAGGTCGAGCAGCTGCGCCGCCGCCTCGCCGCCGCCGGCATCGGCCGCGGCGACCGGGTCGGCGTCCGGGTCCCCTCGGGCACCAACGACCTCTACGTCTCCGTGCTCGCCGTGCTCGCCGCCGGCGCCGCCTACGTCCCGGTGGACGCCGAGGACCCGGACGAGCGCGCCCAGCTGGTCTTCGAGGAGGCCGCCGTCGCGGCCGTGCTCGGCGCCGAGCGCGCGCTCACCCTCACCGGCGAGGCCCGCGAGCCGCTCGCCGACCAGACTCCCGGCGGGCACCGCCCCGGCCCCGCCGACGATGCCTGGATCATCTTCACCTCGGGCTCGACCGGCCGCCCCAAGGGCGTCGCCGTCACCCACCGCAACGCCGCCGCCTTCGTCGACGCCGAGGCCGCGCTCTTCCTCCAGGACGAGCCGATCGGCCCCGGCGACCGGGTGATGGCCGGCCTGTCGGTCGCCTTCGACGCCTCCTGCGAGGAGATGTGGCTGGCCTGGCGGCACGGCGCCTGCCTGGTGCCCGTCCCCCGCTCCCAGGTGCGCAGCGGCGCCGACCTCGGCCCCTGGCTGGCCGAGCAGGAGATCACCGTGGTCTCCACCGTGCCGACGCTGGCCGCGCTGTGGCCGGCCGAGGCGCTGAACGAGGTCCGGCTGCTGATCTTCGGCGGCGAGGCCTGCCCGCCCGAGCTGGTGCAGCGGGTGGTCACCGAGGGCCGCGAGGTGTGGAACACCTACGGTCCCACCGAGGCCACCGTGGTCGCCTGCGGGGCGCTGCTGACGGGCGAGGGCCCGGTGCGGATCGGCCTGCCGCTGGACGGCTGGGACCTCGTCGTGGTCGACGAGGCCGGCGAGCCGGTCGCCCCCGGCGGGACCGGCCAGCTGGTGATCGGCGGCGTCGGCCTGGCCCGCTACCTGGACCCGGAGAAGGACGCCGAGAAGTACGCGCCGCTGCCCTCGATGGGCTGGGAGCGCGCCTACCGCAGCGGCGACCTGGTCCAGGCCGACCCGGAGGGCCTGCTGTTCCTGGGCCGCGCCGACGAGCAGATCAAGCTCGGCGGCCGCCGGATCGAGCTCGGCGAGGTCGACGCGGCGCTCCAGGCGCTGCCCGGCGTGGCCGGCGCCGCCGCGGCCGTGCGGACCGCGCGCGGCGGGCAACCAGCTGCTGGTCGGCTACCTGGTGACCGGCGAGGGCTGGGACCGGGAGCAGGCGGTGCAGCGACTGCGCGCCGAGCTGCCCGCCGCGCTCGTCCCGCTGCTGGCCCCGGTCGACACCCTGCCCACCCGCACCTCCGGCAAGGTGGACCGCAACGCGCTGCCCTGGCCGCTGCCCGAGCTGGAGTCCACCGGGCCGACCGAGCAGCTGTACGGCACCGAGGCCTGGCTGGCCGAGCAGTGGACGGAGATCCTCGGGGTGCCGGTGAGCGGCTCCCGGGAGGACTTCTTCGCGATCGGCGGCGGCAGCCTGGCCGCCGCCCGGCTGACCACCCTGCTCCGCGCCCGCTACCCGAACGCGGCGGTCCTGGACATCTACCAGAACCCGACGCTGCGCAAGCTCGCCCGGCACCTGGAGCGCACCTCGCCCGGCACCGGCGAGGCCCGGACCGTCGACCCGGTGCCGACCCGCGCCAAGCTGCTCCAGCTGCTCCTGCTGCTCCCGCTGTTCACCGTGGTCGGCCTGCGCTGGACGGCGGCGCTGCTGGCGCTCGGCAATCTGCTCTCGCACCTGGACGGCTTCGCCTGGGCGCCGACCGCCTCGTGGTGGGCGGTCGTCCCGCTCGCGGCGGTGCTGTTCACCCCGGCGGGCCGGCTGGCGATCGGGGCCGGCGGCGCCCGGCTGCTGCTGCGCGGCCTGCGGCCCGGCAGCTACCCCCGCGGCGGCGGCGTCCACCTGCGGCTGTGGGCCGCCGAGCGGCTGGGCGCTCGGCGCCAAGGTCGGCGAGGAGGTCGACCTGCACGCGCTGCCGCCGATCACCGGCATGCTCAAGCTGGGCCGGGGCTGCGCGGTGGAGGCCGAGGTGGACCTCAACGGCTACTGGGTGGACGGCGACCGGCTGGAGGTCGGCCAGCTCAAGGTGGGTTCGGGGGCCGTGGTCGGCACCCGCTCGACCCTGCTGCCGGGCGCCCGGATCGGCAAGCGGGCGCACGTCGTGGCCGGCTCCAGCGTCACCGGTCACGTCCCGACCGGCCAGCGCTGGGGCGGCGCGCCCGCCGTCAAGCTGGGCCGGGCCGAGCGCACCTGGCCGAAGGAGCGCCCGGTGCGCCGGGCCCGCTGGTCCGCGCTGTTCGGCCTGAGCGGCACCGCGCTGAGCCTGCTGCCGCTGCTCCCGGCGGTGGCCGGCGTGGCGGTGCTGGCCCCGTTCGTCGACCCGGCGGACGGTCTGGGCGGCGCGCTCGGCGGCGCCCTGCTCGGTCTGCTGCCGGCCGTGCTGGCGTTCGGCGTGGTGTACGCGGCGCAGCTGGTCGCCGCGGTGCGAGTGCTGTCGATCGGCCTGGAGCCCGGTGTGCACCCGCTGTACGGCCGGGTCGGCTGGCAGGCCTGGACGGTCACCCAGCTGATGGACCAGGCCCGGGAGGTGCTGTTCCCGCTGTACGCGGGCCTGGTCACGCCGCTGTGGCTGCGGGCGCTGGGCATGCGGGTCGGGCGGCACGCGGAGGTGTCCACGGTGCTGGCGCTGCCGAGCCTGACCACCGTCGGCGACGGCGCGTTCCTGGCCGACGACACCCTGATGGCGCCGTACGAGCTGGGCGGCGGCTGGGTGCGGCTGGGTGAGGCGAAGGTCGGCGACCGGGCGTTCCTCGGCAACTCGGGGATGACCGCGCCGGGCCGCTCGGTGCCCAAGCGCGGTCTGGTCGGCGTGCTGTCGGCGACGCCGGCGAAGGCGAAGAAGGGCGGCTCGTACCTGGGCATGCCGCCGGTGCGGCTGCCCCGCTCGGCCGACCGGGCGGACCAGAGCCTGACCTACGAGCCGCCGGCCCGGCTGCTGTGGGCGCGCGGGCTGGTCGAGGTGTGCCGGCTGCTGCCGGTGCTGGCCTCGGGCGCGCTGGGCATGCTGACGCTGGCCGCGCTGTCCTGGCTGGCGGTGGCGTGGTCGCCGCTCGCGGCGGCGCTGCTGTCCGGTCCGGTGCTGCTGGCCTCGGGCACGGTGGCGTGCGCGGTCGCGGTGGCGGCGAAGTGGCTGCTGGTCGGCCGCTTCCGGGCGGTGGAGCACCCGCTGTGGAGCGGCTTCGTGTGGCGCAACGAGCTGGCGGACACCTTCGTCGAGGTGCTGGCGGTGCCGTGGCTGGTGGGCGCGGTGCCGGGTACCCCGGTGCTGAACCTGTGGCTGCGGGCGCTCGGCGCGAAGGTCGGGCGCGGCGTGTGGTGCGAGAGCTACTGGCTGCCGGAGGCGGACCTGGTCACCCTCGGCGACGGGGTGTCGGTCAACCGGGGCTGTGTGGTGCAGACCCACCTCTTCCACGACCGGATCATGCGGATGGATACTGTCGTCCTGCGCGAGGGCGCCACCCTGGGGCCCGGCGGCATCGTGCTGCCGGGCAGTACGGTGGGCGCGCGCAGCACGCTGGGTCCGGCCTCGCTGGTGATGCGTGCCGAGTCGGTGCCCGCCGACTCCAGGTGGCTCGGCAACCCGATCGAGGTGTGGCAGGCCACGTCCTGACCGCCGTCCCGGGGGGCCGGCCGGGGTTCGCCCCGTCCGGCCCCTCGGGCGTCCGGTCGGCGCCCGCCGTCCCCCGTCCCCGTCCATCCCCTGTTCCGTCCACCCCGTGTTCCAGGAGCGTACGACCCGGTGAACCACAGCCCGGCGCAGTCCCCGCAGCCCTCGCAGCCCGTCGCCCTGCCGGACCCGTACTTCCCGGGCAGCGGGGATCCCCGCTACCGGGTCCACCGGTACGAGCTGGCGCTCGACTACCGGCCCGGCCCCAACCGGCTGGGCGGCACGGCCCGGCTGAGCGCCGTCGCGGCGACGGCGCTGAGCGAGTTCGCGCTCGACCTCGCGGACTTCCGGATCGGCCGGGTGCTGGTGGACGGCAGGCCGGCCCGCTACACCCATCGGGCGGGCAAGCTGCGGGTGCGCCCGGTGAAGGCCCTGTCGGCCGGCGCGGCCTTCACCGTGGAGGTGCACTACACCGGCAATCCCCGGCCGGTCCGCAGCCCCTGGGGCGGTCTGGGCTGGGAGGAGCTGACCGACGGCGCGCTGGTGGCCAGCCAGCCGGTCGGGGCACCGTCCTGGTTCCCGTGCAACGACCGGCCGGCGGACAAGGCCACGTACCAGATAGCGGTCACCACGCCGTCCCCGTACACCGTGGTGGTGGGCGGCCGGCTGCTGACCCGCACCACCCGGTCGTCCAGCACCACCTGGGTGTACGAGCAGTCCGCGCCGACCTCGACCTACCTGGTGACGGTCTCGATCGGCCCGTACCGGCCGGTGCCGCTGGCCGAGCACCCCGAGGTGCCTCAGACCGGGTACGTGCCGGAGCGGCTGGCCGGAGCGTTCGCCGCGGACTTCGGGCGGCAGCCGAGGATGATGGCCTACTTCGGCGAGGTGTTCGGCCCGTACCCGTTCGGCGAGTACACGGTGGTGGTCGCCGACGAGGAGCTGGACGTGCCGGTGGAGGCGCAGGGGGTGGCGACCTTCGGCACCAACCACCTGGGCGGCGGCTGGGAGCGGGAGCGGCTGATCGCCCACGAGCTGGCGCACCAGTGGTTCGGCAACAGCGTCTCGATCGGCGACTGGAGCCACATCTGGCTGAACGAGGGGCTGGCCAAGTACGCCGAGTGGCTCTGGTCGGAGCGTTCGGGCGGGCCGACGGCGGCCGCGCGGGCCCTGTACGCGCACCGGCTGCTGGCCGGGCTGCCGCAGGACCTCCGGCTGGCCGACCCGGGCCGCAAGCTGATGTTCGACGACCGGCTGTACCAGCGCGGCGGTCTGGTGGTGCACGCGCTGCGGCTGACGCTCGGGGACACCGCGTTCTTCCGGATGCTCAAGGACTGGGCGGCGTTCCACCGCCACGGGGTGGTCACCACGGCGGACTTCGTCGCGCACGCCGCACGGTACGCGCGGACGCCGCTGGAGGGCCTGTTCGACGCCTGGCTGTGGCGGCCCGAGCTGCCGCCGCTGCCGGCCGGCTGACGCCCGCGCGGTCCCGTCGCCGTTGTTCCCGTCGCGGTTGTTCCCGTCCCCGTTGTTCCCGTCGTCGTTGTTCCGTTCCCGGGCTCGGGCGCAGGCTCAGGCCAGCTCGGGGACGGTGCGGTGCAGGCCCTTGCGGTCGTAGTAGCGGGTCATCGCGAAGCCGAAGAGCAGTGCCGCGACGGTGCCGATGGCGATCCAGACCCAGGCCCGGGTCAGGCCCGCGTCCGCCTGCGCGTCGAAGAACAGGATCGCCCGCACGCCGTCGGTGAGCTGGCGCATCGGCTCGAAGAGCGAGAGGAACCGGTAGAACGACGGCAGCGCGTCCAGCGGGATCGTCGCGCCGGAGGACGGCAGGCCCAGTACGATGAAGACGAACATGCTGATCAGCAGGCCGAGGCCGCCGAAAGCCGCGTTGATCGCCTGGACGCCGAGGCCGACCGCGCTGCTGGCGCAGACCGAGAAGATCCACAGCAGCGGCAGGTGGTCGGCGTCCATGTCGAGGATCACCGCCGCCGCCAGCATGATCAGCGAGGAGGTCAGCAGCGACAGGCCCACCGACATCGCGCACTTGACGGCGAGGGTGCTGGTGCGGCTGATCGGCACCACCGGAGATGTGTATAAGAGACAGGGGCCGACCTCGTTGTCCGCGTAGCCGAGTGCGACGTCGACGCCGTTGCCGATGATGTTGGCGCCGAAGAAGCCCGCCAGCACGAGCAGCAGGGTGTAGTAGAAGGCGGAGAGCCCGAGTCCGCTGCGGTTGCCGATCGGGTGGCCGACCGTGGTGGTGAGGGCGATCGGATCGGCGATCAGCAGCCGGGCCGCGTCGCCCGCGCCCTGGGCCTGCGGCAGCGCGGCGAGCCTGGCGCCGAGGGCCAGCGAGGCCTGGTGGACGGCCTGCTGGCCGATCTGGGCGGCCAGCGAGGAGCCCAGACTGCCGACACCCGGGTTGGTGTACTGGAGCACGGTGGGGCGCGCGGGACGCTCGCTGGCGCCCCCGAGGGCGGCGACGGTGGCGGTGAACTCGGGCGGCACCTGGAGCGCCCCGTAGATCTTGCCGGAGGCCAACTGCTCCTTCGCCGTCGCCTCGTCGAGCTGCCGCCAGGACACCGCGTCGCCCTGGCCGGGGGCGGTGGCGATCCCGGTGACGACCTGTTCGCCGAGGTTCTGCTGCTGTCCGGCGACGGTGGCGCCGCGGTCGGTGTTCACCAGCGCGATCGGGAGGTCGTGCAGATCACCGCGGGGGTCGAGGATGCCGCCGAGGTAGAGCAGCGACATCAGCAGACTGAGCAGTCCGACCAGGACGCCGGGGACCACCCAGATCCGGGGATTGCGGAGCACCCGGCGCGCCTTGACGCCGGTGGGCGGTTCGGGCCGGCGCGGCTCGGGCAGGGTCGGCTCGGGCTGGGAGGGCATGACGCTCCGTAGGGTGGTCGGCGGTCAGACGGACCCTAGGAGCCGGGCGCGGACGGGGGTCGGCGCCACGCCGCCGGGGTCACCCGCGCGCCCGTACGCCCGGCGTCCGGGCGTCCGTACGCCCCGGCGTCCGGCGGGAGCCGACCGGGTGTCAGGGGCGTGG
>NZ_JZWY01000467.1:0-2536 GCF_000966955.1 Streptomyces sp. NRRL S-495 | reverse complement strand
GCAGCACCGGCTGCTGTTGCTGGCCGTACCGCTCCAGCGCCCGCAGGTAGAGCTCCCGCTTGCTGCCGAAGGTGGCGTAGATGCTGGCCCGGGCGATCCCGAGGTGCTCGACCAGCTCGGCCATCGAGGTGGCCTCGTAGCCGCGCCGCCAGAACAGCTCCAGGGCCGACTGGAGCGCCGCGTCGGGGTCGAATTCCTTGGTCCGTGCCATAGCTGAAAGGTAGTCGATTCCAGATCGATCGGTCAAGAAAGAGAGAAGGGAAGAAGGAGAGAACGGAAGAAGGGAAGGCGGCCGGCCCGCCCCCGGGAGGGACGGGCCGACCCCGGGCCTCAGCCCTCGGCGAGGTGGCGCTCCACGGTGGCGACCTTGCTGGTCAGTCCGTCGGTCACCCCGGCGCGGTCGTCGATCTTGATGACGGTGCTGACCCGGCTGCTGTAGGCCTTCACCGCCTCGATCGCCTCCCGGATCACCGGCATCACCTCGTCCCACTCCCCCTCGATGCTGGTGAACATCGCGTCCGTGCGGTTCGGCAGCCCGCTCGCGCGGACCACCCGGACGGCGGCGGCCACCGCCTCCCCCACGTCCTCGCCGACCCCCAGCGGGGTGACCGAAAAAGCAGCGATCACGGCTCCGTCTCCTCCCACGATTCCCGGACGACCCCGAGGCCCGGACGACCCCGAGCCCCGAACAGCCCCGAGGCCCGGGTCGGGCCCCGGCCACCGCCGGGCGGCCAGCCTAACGAGCCGCTCAGACCACGGTCGGCAGCGGCGGGTCGACCGCCAGCGGGGCGGTACTGCGGGCGCGGTGCTGGGCCGCCCAGGTGGTGAGCGCCACGGTGCAGGCGTGGTCCAGGTGGCGCAGCCCGGACCAGTCGAGCTCGACCGGGCGGTCCGCGGGGAGGCGTTCGAGGGTGTCGAGCAGCCGGGGCAGCCGCAGGAAGGTGGCATTGCCGCTCAGCCGGACCCGCAGCGGGGCGACCCGCAGCGGGGCCTCCTCCGCGCCGGGCGCGGCGGGCCGCTCCTCGACGCCGATCTGCAGGTGGGAGGTCTGCCAGGCCGACTTGGCGACGGCCAGGCCGATGCCGATCAGCACGCCCTCGAACAGGTCGGTGGCGATGATCGAGACGGCGGTCGCGGCCAGCACCGCCGCCTCCCCCCGGTGTTCGCGGCAGAGCGCGGCGATCCGCCGGACCGGGACGAGCTTGGCGCCCGCGTGCACCAGGACGGCGGCCAGCGCGGTCAGCGGGACCAGGCCGAGCGCGCCCGGCAGCAGGGCCGTGAAGAGCAGCAGCCAGCCGCCATGGAGGACGCGCGAGGCCTTGGTGCGGGCGCCGGCCTGGACGTTGGTCGCGCTGCGGACGATCACCGCCGTCATCGGGAGCGCGCCGAGCAGGCCGCAGAGGGCGTTGCCGATGCCCTGGGCGGTGAGTTCGCGGTCGTAGTCGGTGCGCGGGCCGTGGTGCATCCGGTCGACGGCGGCCGCGCTGAACAGCGTCTCGGCGGAGGCGATCAGGGTGAAGGCGAGGACGGTGCCGACGCCGGCCGTGGTGGCCAGCGCGCCGAGCGCGGCACGGTCGGGCAGTTGGACGACGTCGAGCAGCCCGGCCACCTCGACCCGGGCCACCGGCAGGTCGAACAGGGCGGTGACGGCGGCGGCCAGGCCGACCGCGGCCAGCGGGCCGGGCACGGCCCGGGCGAGCCGGGGCGGCAGGTACTTCCAGGCGACCAGCACCAGCAGGGTGGCGACCCCGAGTGCCAGGGCGCCGCGGTCGGCGGCCCCGGTGACGGCGTCGCGCAGCAGTGCGGGCAGGCCCGCGATCTTCTCCGGTCCGGTGCCGGGGGCCCGGCGGTCGGCGAGCGCGTAGAGCTGGCCGAGCAGCAGGGTGAGGCCGATGCCGGCCAGCATGCCGTGCACCACGGACGCCGACATGGCGCGGAACCAGCGGCCCAACCGCAGGGCTCCCATGGCGAGTTGGAGCAGGCCGGTGAGCAGCACCAGGACGCCGAGGGCGCCCGCGCCGTACTCCTGGACGGCTTCGTGGACGAGCACGGTCAGACCGGCGGCCGGGCCGCTGACCTGGAGGCTGCTGCCGGGCAGCGCGCCGACCAGCAGGCCGCCGACGATGCCGGTGACCAGGCCGAGTTCGGCGGGCACCCCCGAGGCGACGGCGACGCCGACGCAGAGCGGGAGGGCGACCAGGAAGACGACCAGGGAGGCGGGGAGGTCGTACCGCCAGGGCACGGCGCGCAGCACGGCCACCGGGCCGCGCCGGGAACGGGAGCCAAGGCGGGGACGGGGACGGGAGCCAAGGCGGGGACGGGAGTGCGGGGCGGCGGGCGGGCTCTTCCGCCGTCGGGGCAGACCGTTCACCGGCGCACCGCCCGAAGGAGAGCAGGCGGAGCGGGGACGGCGGCGGGACAGGTGGGCAGGGCACATCGTCGAGGCATGGGGAGCTTCCTTCCGCGCACCCGGCGGGGCGGCGCGTCGCGGGCGACGCATCGGCAGCGGGTGCGTTGCTGCGGTGTGCTGCTGGTG
>NZ_JZWY01000484.1:0-19783 GCF_000966955.1 Streptomyces sp. NRRL S-495 | reverse complement strand
GCCCCCGACCTGCCGCAGAGGACGAGATGACCGACCTGTCCGACGAACTGCTCCCCACCACCCGCCGCGCGCTGCTGCACCGCCTGGCCGTCGCCCAGTCCGAGGGCCGCGCCCCCTCGATGGTCGCCGGTGTGCTCCGGGACGGGCGGCTCGTCTGGAGCGGCGCCCGCAGCATGGTCGACGGTCACGCGCCGACCACCGACGTCCAGTACCGGATCGGCTCGATCACCAAGACCTTCGTCGCCGTGCTCGTGCTGCGGCTGCGGGACGAGGGCCTGCTCGACCTCGCCGACCCGCTGGGGCGCCACCTGCCGGGCACGCCCGCCGACGGCGCCACCGTCGCCCAGCTGCTCTCGCACTCGGCCGGCCTCGCCGCCGAGACCCCGGGCCCGTGGTGGGAGCGGACCGACGGCGCGCTGCGCCCCGAACTCGCCGACATCCTGGAGGCCGAGCGGCCGCTGCGGCATCCGGCCGGGCGGGTCCACCACTACTCCAACCCCACCTACGCGCTGCTCGGCGCACTGGTCGAGCGGCTGCGCGGCGAGCCCTGGGGCGAGGTGCTGCGCCGCGAGGTCCTGGAGCCGCTCGGCATGGACCGTACCGGGCTGCTCCCCGAGCACCCGCACGCGGGCGGCTTCGCCGTCCACCCGTGGGCCGATGTGCTGCTGCCCGAGCCGCTGACGGACACCGGCCGGTTGGCCCCGGCGGGCCAGCTCTGGTCCACCGTCGCCGACCTCGCCAAGTGGGCCGCCTTCCTGGCCTCCGGCCACGAGAAGGTGCTGTCCGCCGACACCGTGGCCGAGATGCGCCGCCCCGCCGTCGGCCCGGAGCCGGGCGACTGGAGCGGGACGTACGGCCTCGGCCTCCAGCTGATCCAGCACGACGGCCGGATCCTGCACGGGCACTCCGGCTCGATGCCGGGCTTCACCGCCGGGCTGTGGGTGAGCGAGGCGGACGGCCTGGCCGCGATCGCCTTCGCCAACGCCACCAGCGGCACGCGCACCGCGGCGGTCGCCGCCGAGCTGCTGGCGCTCACCGCGCAGCACGAGCCCCGGATCCCCGAGCCCTGGCGCCCGCTGGCCGAGTTCGACGAGCAGCTGCTGGCCCTGACCGGCCCCTGGTACTGGGGCGCCGCGCCGCACAGCCTGCGGCTCACGGCGGACCGCGGGCTGGAGCTGTCGGTGCTCGGCCGCGCCGGCCGGGCCGGCCGCTTCCGGGCCGAGGCGGACGGCACCTGGACCGGCCTGAACGACTACTACGCGGGCGAGACCCTGCGGGTGGTGCGGGCCGCCGACGGCTCGGTGAGCCACCTGGACATCGGCTCCTTCGTGTTCACCCGCGAGCCGTACGGGCCCGCCGAGGCCGTCCCGGGCGGCGTCGACCCGCAGGGGTGGCGGGTGTACTGAGTCCCGCCCTCCCCGCCGCGCCCGCCGCCCCCGCTCCGCCCTCCTAACCACCCCCGCCCGCGCCGGGCGCGGGGGCGGCGGCGGGGCGCGGCGGGTACGCGCCGCTGCGCAGCGCGTGCACGGCGCGCGCCACGTACCCGGCGAGCAGCAGCCCGCCCGCCATCGCGCCCGAGGCGTAGGTGTCCGCCGCCTGCGCCTCGGCCCATCCCGAGGCCGCGCCCAGCACCAGGTACGGCGCCATCGCGACCAGCAGCGCCACGGCCAGCGCCACCAGCGCCGCCCTCGGCCGCCGGTCGTCCTCCCAGCAGCGCTCGCCGACCAGGTGCAGGGCGACGGCCATCGCCACCACCAGGCACCACCACGGCGAGGGCGCCAGCCCCACCGCCCGCGCCAGCACGTACACGACGGCGAGTCCGCCGGTCGCCGCCGTCTGGCACACCAATACGTCTGTCATGTCACTGGCAAAGGTCCGCCAGAGTCCCGCCCCCGGATTCCACCCCATGCAGCGGAGGATAGGGCGGCGCTGCGGTGCCCAACAGGTGTCCCGCACACGTCGGGTGGTCGCATTCAGCAGGTGCACATCTGCGCTCCGCCGAACGGCAACGTGGATGCCAGCCGACTTGGAGAGACATACGGGTGCCGGTTCGCGGATCCGACTGTACGGGTCCGACCCGGGCCGCTGCCACGGAACGCCGTGGCCGCCGTCGTCCGTGCTGCCCTGGAGGGTCTGCCATGACCACCGTCCCCACGTACACTCCGACCGCAGTCACCCCCACCCGGGCCACCCCGGTGCCCGCCGCGCGCCCGGCCGCCGCGTCCGGCGCCGCCTCCGCCGTCTACACCGTCTCGCTGGCCCGCGACGAGGCCGACGTCCGCGCCGCCCAGCGGCTGCGCCACCAGGTCTTCGCCGACGAGCTCGGCGCCACCCTGCGGAGCACCGTCCCGGGGCTGGACGTCGACCCGTTCGACGACTTCTGCGACCACCTGCTCGTCCGCGAAGGCGAGGACGGCGCCGTCGTCGGCACCTACCGGCTGCTGCGCCCGGAGGCCGCCCGGCGGGCCGGCCGACTCTACTCGGACGGCGAGTTCGACCTCGGCAACCTCGCGCCGCTGCGCGACGGGCTGGTCGAGCTCGGCCGCTCCTGCATCGCCGCCGAGCACCGGGGCAACGGCGCCGTCATCAACCTCATGTGGGGCGGCATCGCCCGCTACCTCGCCGACACCGGCAACACCTGGGTGGGCGGCTGCTGCTCGATCCCGCTGGAGGACGGCGGTGCCACCGCCGCCCGGGTCTGGGACACCGTCGCCGCCAAGCACCTCGCCCCCGAGCAGTACCGGGTCGCCCCGCACCGCCCCTGGGACGCCACCGGCGTGACGCGGGCCGACCGGGCACCGCTGCCGGCCCTGCTCCGCGGCTACCTCCGGCTGGGCGCCTGGGTCTGCGGCGCGCCGGCGCACGACCCGGACTTCGACTGCGCCGACCTGTACGTCCTGCTGTCGCTGGAGCGCACCGACCCGCGCTACCTGCGGCACTTCCTGTCCGGCGTCGGCGGCGTGGGCGCGGCGGCCTCCCCGGCACCGGGCACGGGAACGGGCACGGAGGCGGCGGGCGCGGCGGACGCGGCGGAGGCGGGACCGGCCTCATGAGCGTCTGGCTGCCGACGGCCTCCTGCACCCCGGAGGCCTGCCTGACCGACCCGGCGCCGACCGTCGCCCTCCCCCGCCGGGTGCTGCGACTGGCGGGCTTCCTGGTGCTGCTCGTCGCGGGGCTGGCGCTGATCCCGCCGGCGCGGCTGCTGCCGCACCGCCCGCGCGGCGCGCTGGCCCGGTTCTGGGCGCGCGGGCTGCTCGGCGCACTGGGCGTCGCGGTGCGGATCGTGCCCGCCCCCGCCCCGGTCGGCCGGGGCGGGGTCCTGCTGGTGGCCAACCATGTCTCCTGGCTGGACATCCCGCTGATCGCCGCCGTCAGGCCCGGCCGGTCGGTCGCCAAGACCGAGGTGCGGGACTGGCCGGTGCTGGGGCGGCTGGTCGCCTGGGGCGGGACGGTGTTCCTGGACCGCGACCGGCTGCGCGCCCTGCCGGCGACCGTCGCCGAGGTGGCCGACCGGCTGCGGGCCGGCCACCCGGTGATCGTGTTCCCGGAGGGGTCCACCTGGTGCGGACGGGAGAGCGGGCGGTTCCGCCCGGCGTTCTTCGAGGCCGCCGTCCGGTCCGGCTCCGCTCCAGCCCGTCTCGATCCGCTACCGGCTGGCCGACGGGCGCGCCACCAGCGCCCCCGCCTTCGTCGGCGAGGACGACCTGGTCACCTCGCTGGCCCGGGTGGTCGCCGTCCGCGGCCTGGTGGCCGAACTGACCTTCCGCCCGCCCGTCCCGGCCCCGGCGGCCGACCCGGCCCGCCGCTGGGCGGCGCGGAAGGAACTCGCCCACGCCGCCCAGACCTCGGTGGAGGTCATCGGCTGAGCCCCGGCACCGGCGGCCGACAGAACCGTAGGGCAACCATCAGGTGAACTCCGTTCTTCGGCCGCACGCCCGACAGCAGCACCTGACACAGTGTCAGCCATGCATGAGGGACTGATAGTCGAAGAACCGAGACTGGCGATCAAGCGGCAGCGCTCGATCGTGCGCAGGCGCCCGAGGTTCGTCGCGACCGTCGCCGCCCTGCTGGCGCTCCTCGTCGGCTGCACCACCTCCCTGGCGCTCTCCGGGAATCTGCTGCTGCCCTTCGAACGGATCCTCGTCCTGGAGGGCCGCACGGGCTCCAAGGGGGACTTCTTCGACGACCCGGAGGTCCGGCGGCTGCTGCTGCGCCACGGCCTCCGGGTCCCGGCCTCCGGGTCCACATCACCGTCGCCGGATCGCAGGAGCTGGTCCACGGCGACCACTCCCGGCTCTCCTTCCTCTTCCCCTCCGGCCGGCCCGCCGCCAACGACATCATCGCCCGCCGGAAGCGGGAGCACGGCTACTCCAAGGCGTACAACCCCTTCGTCAGCCCGCTCGTGCTCGCGACCTACCGGGACTACGCCCGGACGCTGGAGAACAACGGGATCGCCACCCCGCAGTACCGTCCCGACCGCGGCGACGAACCGCTGTACTACAGCCTCGACCTCGCCGCCTTCCTGGACCTGGGGGAGAACCACAGGACGTGGAACGAGCTCGGCATCCAGCGCCACGGCACGACAAACGGGAACGTCGTGGTCGCCCAGACCTCCCACATCTGCCAGTCGAACTCGGCCGAGACCTTCCTCGCCCAGGTCGCCTTCACCAGGAACGGGGGCCAGGTGCCCAAGGACCCGGACGCCGACGACCTCGCCGCCCGGATCAAGCCCCTGCTCTCGGCCCAGGGCATGCCCGGCGCGGACGTGTTCGCCCCGTACTCCAGCCCCGAGGGCCGCGGCATCGCCCCCGTGGTGGTGGTCTACGAGCACCAGTACCTCGCCTACCAGGCCCACTACCACGACACCAGGGACGAGCTCGACTCCTCGCGCGTCCTGCTGTACCCGACCTTCCAGTTCATCACCCAGCCGCAGTTCATCTCGCTCGCCCCCGAGGCCGACCGGCTCGGCGAACTGCTCATCCACGACCGCCGTCTGCGGGAGCGCGCCGTGGCCCTGGGCTTCCGCACCATCGGCGACGACACGGACTCCGGTGAGTTCAAGAAGTACCTCGGCAGCCGCGGCATCCCGACCCCGGACACCCGGACCGACGACACCAGGACCGTCATGCCGAGCCAGGAGGCCCTGAACCGGATGGTGCGCAAGGCCGGCGACTGCCCGGACGCCCCCGACGCCCCCGGTCCCGACACCCCTGCCCCCGGAGCGACACCGTGAACCGACCGGCCCGGTGGCACCTCCGCCGAGGGCGCGCCGGTCGCACCCGGCCCCCCGCCCGCACCCTCGCCCGCCCTGCGTCCCGCCCCGTGTCCCGCCGCCTGCCCCGGCCGCTCGCCCGGTCGCTGCTGACCCTGGTCCTGCTCGTCTGCTCCGCCGCCCCGATGGCCGCCTGCGGTTCGGGCACCCCCGCCGGCACCACCCTGTCCGTCCTGGCCAGCGCCGAACTGACCGACCTGCGGCCGGTCCTGGACGAGCTGCGCCGCGACACCGGGATCACCCTGCAGCTGGAGTTCGGCGGCACCGTGAGCGCGAGCGACCTCCTCGGCTCCGGCCGGGCCGACCGGCACGACCTGGCCTGGCTCTCCTCCGACCGCTGGCTGCGGCTCAACCTCAAGGCCGCCGGCGGGACCGGTGCCCCGCTCTCCACCCGCACCATGATGTCGCCGCTGGTCCTCGGGGTGAAACGGAGCACCGCGGACCGCCTGTGGCCCAGCGGCGGCGAACGGCAACCGTCCTGGGCCGACATCGCCGGGGCGGCCGAGCGCGGGCAGCTGCGCTACGCCATGACCGACCCGAACGTCGCCCACAGCGGTCTCGCCGCCCTGGTCGCCGTGGCGACCGCCGGCGCCGGAACCGGTGAGGCGCTCCGCCCCGAGGACGTCGCCCAGGACCGGGTCCGCGGCTTCCTGGCGGGCCGGACCCTCGCCGCGGCGTCCACCCACGCCCTGGTCGACAGCTACCTCGACCACCAGACCGACACCGATGCGGTGATCGCCTACGAGTCGGACCTGCTCGCCCTGGACGGGGACGGGCGGCTGCGCGAACCGCTGGACCTCGTCTACCCGCAGGACGGCATCGTGCTGTCCGACTACCCGCTGCTGCTGCTCGACCCGGCGAAGCGCGCCGCCTACGACCGGGTGCTCGCCTGGCTGCTCGCACCCGCCGCGCAGAAGAAGATCATGCGGCTCACGCTGCGCCGCCCGGTCGACCCGACCGTCGCCCGGGACCCCCGGCTGGAGCGGCCGATCGGCAACGCCCTCTACTTCCCCGACCGACCCGAGGTCGTCCAGCGCCTCCTCGCCCAGTACGAGGCCGACACCCCGGCGACGGCCACCGGGCCGTCCCGACCCCCGGCACCCTCGCGGACCGAGGAACCCTCGCGGGCCCCGGCACCCTCGCGGACCCCGTGAAAGGAGACCCGTGACCATCCTCGACGAACACTCGTGGGGCGTTCTCCGGCTCGAACTCACCGCCTGGCTGGTGGCGTTCGGCTGCCTGGTCGCGCTCCTGGCCATCGCCGGGCGGGAGTTGCGCCGCAACCGGCCGCCCGCCGGTGTGGACGTCACCACCAAGGCCTGCGTCCACCTGGACGACAAGGCCGTCATGGACATCTACCGCATGGGCCGCTACACCGCGGCCCTGACCCAGGAGGTCGAGCAACGGATCACCCGCAACCTCCACATCGGCGGGGAGTTGCCGGGCACTTCGGTCGGCATCGGCACGGAGGCGGCGGAGGAGCGGATCAGCAGGTACGTGCGGAGCGATGCCCCGATCGACGTGATCGGCGTCATCATCAAGGCGCTCGACGACCGGGACGGCATCATCCACGCCAATCTGCTGACCGGCACCGTCCGGAAGAACCGCGCCCTGGCGCGGTCCCTGGACGCGATCGAGGAGTCCGGGCCGCGACCGCCCGGCGTCCGGCTCTCCGAGGCGGAGGCCTATGTGCTGCTCCGGGGGAAGTTCCAGGCCGTCGAGCCCGCACCCGGCGCCAGCGAGGGCGATCTGGTCTTCATGGCCCGGTACACCCTCCCCGGTGACCTCTCCCGGACGGGGCGGGTGCGGGTGACCTGCACCCGGCCGGGGCTGAGCGACTCCGAGACCGACGCGCGGACCCGCGCCGGGTACTGCCTCGGCACGGTCCACGGCTGGGACGCCGCCGAGGCGGTGCTGGACGTCCACGCGATCGCCGTTTTCCGCTGACCGAACGGCAGCATCATGCGGCGGACAGCGGCAGCCGATGAGTGGCGAACCGCCGCCGTCCGCCGCGCCGCTCACTCCGGGCGGGCGCCGACCGGGGCCTCCGGGCGGGGCCGGGCGGCGGCCGGGCCCTGCAAGCTCTGCGGACCCTGCGCGGCACCGCGCAGGAGCAGGGCGACCAGGACAGCGGCCAGGGCCAGGGCGGCGGAACCGCAGCGCAGGGCGAGCTGGATGCCGTCGGTGAAGGCCGCCTCGACGGCCGACCGGACCGGTCCGGGCAGCGCGGCGGTGCCCGCACCCGGCGCGGTGGCGGCGGTCAGGGCGTCGGGCGGGAGGCCGAGGCCGGACAGGGAGTCGGCCAGGCGGTGGGTCAGGACGGCACCGAGGACGGCGATGCCGAGCACGCCGCCGAGTTCGCGCAGGGTGTTGACGGTCGCTGAGGCGGTACCGATCCGCTCCGGGGCGACCCGCTGCAGGACGGCGATCGAGACCGGGGTGAAGGTCGTCCCCAGGCCCAGGCCGAGGACGAACAGCGTCCACAGGTACTCCGTGTAGTGGGCGTTCTCGCCGTACAGGGACAGGCCGGCGAGGCCGAACGCGCACAGGGCGATGCCCAGCACCAGCGGGAGCCGGGGCCCGTACCGGCCGGTCAGCCGCGCCGAGAGCGGGCCCGCGACGACGATCATGGCCGTCATCGGCAGCCCGGCCAGGCCGGCGGCCGTCGGGGACCAGTCCAGGACGCCCTGCATCAGCAGCGGCAGGAAGAACAGCGCGCCGAACATTCCGAAGCTCACCGCGAATCCGCCCAGCAGCGCGCCGCCGAGCACGCCGTCGCGGAACAGCCGGAGGTCGAGCATCGGCTCGGCGATCCGCAGTTCGAGCAGCAGGAACGCCGTCAGCAGCAGCACCGCGAGCGCCGCGGTGGTGAGCACCCGGCCGTCCGTCCAGCCCCGGTCCGGGCCCTCGACCAGGGTGTGGACGGCCGCGCCGAGGCCGAGCGCCGAGAGCACGAGGCCGCCGAGGTCGATCCGCCGGGCCCGGCCCGGGACGACCGGGAGCACCCGGGCCGACAGGACGAGCGCGGCGATGCCGATCGGGACGTTGATCCAGAAGACGCTCGCCCAGCCGAAGGCCTCGACCATCGGGCCGCCGACCACCGGGCCGACCGAGAGACCGAGCGCGGAGACGCCGGACCACCGGCCGATGGCGCGGGTGCGCTCCCGTTCGTCGGTGAACACGTGCCGCAGGATGGCGAGGCTGCCGGGGGTGAGCAGCGCCGCGCCGACGCCCTGGAGCATCCGAGCGGCGACCAGGGTCCCGACCGTTCCGGCCAGGGCCCCGGCGGCCGATCCCAGCGTGAACAGCGCCAGGCCGAGCCGGAAGACGGCGGTACGGCCGTACCGGTCGCCGAGCGCGCCGCCGGTGAGCAGCAGCGCGGCGAAGACCAGGCTGTAACCCTCGGCGACCCACTGGAGGCCGGTGATGCCCGCGTCGAGGTCCTCGCCGATGCGCGGCAGGGCGTTGTTGACGATGACGTTGTCCAGCATGGACATGAACATGGTGATGCACAGCGTCGCGAGCGCGAGCCGCTGGCGACGCCGGACGTCCGGCGCCCCGCTCTCCCCCATCGGGTGTTCCTCTCGATTGCTTCCAGGATCCCTAACGGCGTTAGGGGCCGGTTCGACGGGGGACAGCGTGCACCTAACGGTGTTAGATTTGCAAGTGGAATTCCGGGGCCTGAGCCCAAGGCCCGCGCCCCGCCCCGCCGTGCCCCGCCCCGCCCAGCCCGACGAACAGCGAGGACCTCATGCCGGCCGACGAGGACGACGCCACTCAGCCCGGACTCACCCGTGACGCCCTCGCCCAGGCCGCCCTGCGGGTCCTGGAGCGCGAGGGCCTGGCCGGCCTGTCGATGCGCAAGGTCGCCGCCGAGGTCGGGGTCAAGGCCGCCTCGCTGTACTGGCACGTCCGCAACAAGGAGGAACTGCTCGACCTGCTCAACGACGCACTGATGGCCGACGCCGAGGCCCCGCCGCGCACCGGCGACTGGCGCACCCAGCTGCGCGGCTACTGCCGGCGCTACCGTGCCCACCTGCTGGGCAGGCGGGACGCGGCCAAGGTGGTGGCGGGCCGGCTCGCCCCGGGGCCCCATCTGCTGCGGCTGATGGAGGACCAGCTCGACCGGCTGCGGGAGGCCGGCTTCTCCCCCGCCGACAGCGCGATGATCTCCTACCTGCTCGGCGCGTACGTCCAGGGCTTCGTCCTCCAGGAGCAGTCCCCGATGGCGGCCGCCGAGACCGCCGGCGCCGGGCGGCGCGAGGTGGCCGACGCCGCCGCCGAGCGCTTCCGGGCGCTGCCCGCCGCGGAGTTCCCCAACCTCGTCGCGATGGCCGACGACCTCACCGGCCCCGACCTGGACGCCCGGTTCGACTTCGGCCTCGACCGCATCCTCGACGGACTCGCCGCGCTGCTGCCGCCCGACCGCCGCTGACCGTCCGGACGAACGGGTCGGCATCCCCCGACCGGAACGGGCAGTGACGACCCATCAACGTTCCGCACACGGGGGGTGACAGGGCCGCCCCGGCGGCCGACACTGGGAGGAAGAAGCTCCCACGTCAATGGGTCGGCCGGTACCGGCCGGTACCGGCCGCCGAGAGGGCAGGCCGGCCATGAGTACGCCGTCCTCCAGACTCCCGATCATCTACGTCCGGGGATACGCCGGTGGCACCCCCGGGATCGAGAAGGCCGTGACGGATCCGTTCTACGGATTCAACGAAGGCTCGACGCACATCCGCGTCGGGCGCCAGGACTCCCCCGTCTTCTACCAGTTCGAAAGCCCGTTAGTACGTCTGCTCACCGACGAGGGCTACCGCGTCTTCGTCGAGGGCGGCCAGGAGGCCTATCTGGCGAACCACCCCAAGGACATCCGCCCCGACAGCATCTGGATCCACCGTTTCTACGACCGCTGCTCCGGCACCTGGGGCGGCGAACCCGAGGCGTTCAGCCTGGAGCACGCCGCCGAGGACCTCCTCCGGCTGATCGAGGACCTCCAGGAGCGCACCGGGGCACCGCAAGTCCACCTGGTCGCCCACTCGATGGGCGGACTGATCTGCCGCTGCCTGCTCCAGAAGGTCATCCCCGAGCAGCGCCAGGGAAAGCGCGCCAGCGACTACGTGTCGAAACTGTTCACCTACGGAACGCCACACGGCGGCATCACCTTCGCCGTCGGCTTCGGCATTCCCGAGGCCCTGCGCGACACCTTCGCCCTGAACGGCTCCGATGTCTTCGGCCCCGACCGGATGTACCAGTACCTGACGCCGAATCCCGATCCGGACGGGCCGCCGGACGGCTGGCGGGCCGTCGACATGCCGGACGACGACGGCAGCGGGACGCCGCAGGAGGCCGCGGGCGGGTTCCCGCTCGACCGGGTCTTCTGCATGATCGGCACCGACTCCGGCGACTACGACGTCGCCCACGGCCTCTCGGCCTCGGCCGTCGGCCCGCGCAGCGACGGTCTGGTGCAGATCGAGAACGCCCAGGTCACCGGCGCCAACCGGGCGTTCACCCACCGCAGTCACAGCGGCCGGTACGGACTGGTCAACTCCGAGGAGGGGTACCAGAACCTGCGCCGCTTCCTGTTCGGCGACCTCAGGGCCCGCGCCGACCTGGTCGACGTGAAGCTGTC
The DNA here is from genome assembly GCF_000966955.1 of Streptomyces sp. NRRL S-495. NCBI lineage: Bacteria > Bacillati > Actinomycetota > Actinomycetes > Kitasatosporales > Streptomycetaceae > Streptomyces > Streptomyces sp. NRRL S-495. The sequence continues at coordinate 8,882 of NZ_JZWY01000484.1, read as the reverse complement.
CGACCGCGACCCGGACGTCACCTGGCAGGCCGAGGTACGGCTCCAGGTCCGCGGGCTGCCGGTACTGCTGCACGAACGCGCGGCCCCGCACTGGTGCCCGATCCAGCTCTCCGACCCCACCTCGGCCACCCTCCAGGCCCGGGCCACCAGGGACGGCGCCGTCCAGCTGGCGACCACCTTCCTCTCCAGCAAGCTGCTCCCGCGCCGGGAGGACGCGGAGCGCGCGGCGGTGGACGCGGCGCGGCCGGGTGCGAGCGAACCGGTGCGGTTCGCGCTCGATCTGCGGGTGCTCGGTCTCAAGGAGCACAACGGGTTCTTCGGCTTCGGCGACCACCTGGAGCAGACCGCCGACTTCGCGGACACCCTGATCGTCGACGTGGACACCGACTCCCCGCGCCCGGCGGCCTGGGCGCACTGGAACTCCGAGGTGGACGGCGCGATCCGGGACCTCCACCCGACCGGCCCGCCGCTGCCGGACGAGGACCCGCGGGCCGATGCCTGGCTCGCCCACGTCCCCCTGCCGGCCACCACCTACCCGATCCTCGGCCCCGACGCCCGGATCCGGCTCACGGTCGGCCCCTGGAGCTGACCCCCGGGGCCGACGCGACTCCGCCGGGCCCGGCCCGGCCCTGGCCGTGGCGCCGGCCCTGACCCTGACCCGCGGCTCCAGCGCTGGCCCCGGCCCTGGCCGCAGCTCTAACCGTGCCAGTCGGCCGCCGGGGGGTCGGTCCTGGGCTCGGCGCCGCAGTCGGTCCAGGCCGCGGCCGCCGGGCCGAGCCGGGGGTCGGCGCCGGGCTGCGGGCCGGTGCGCGATCCGGGCTCCGGCGGCGGCCCCTCGGCGACCAGCAGCACGCGGCGCAGCAGATCGGCGAGCTGGTGCCGCTCGGCCGGGGAGAGCACGCCGAGCAGGCGGTGCTCCTCCCGGCCGACCACGTCCAGCGCCTGTGCCCAGGCCAGCCGGCCCTGCTCGGTCAGTTCGACGTCGACCCGGCGGCGGTCGTCGCTGGAGGGCGTGCGGACGATGAATCCGCGCCGTTCGAGTGCTTCCAGACGCCCGGTCACCGAGGCGGGCGCCAGGCCGAGGTCACCGCGCAGCTCGGACGGGGTGGCCCGGCCGCCGCGGCCGGCCAGCCCGTGCAGGGTGTCGAACTCGTGCTTCTGCAGTCCGTAGTCGGCCACCCCCTGCTCACGGACCCGGCCGAGGTGCCGGGTGAGCTTGCTCATCCGGGTGACGGCGCCCTCGACGTCCGGGTCCAGGTGCGGCAGCACCGGCCGCCAGCGCTCGACGTGGCCGTCGGTCCAGTCGCGGGGTCGGTCGGCCGCCGTCCGGTGCGTCGCGGGTGTCATGCCCCCGAGTCTAGGCGGCCCCGGACCTGGGGTTTTTCGGTTCCCAATATTTCGTTGACGAAATTTCGGCACCGAAATACAGTGCTCCCGTGACTTCGACCCACCACCCGCACCCGCTGCGCCTGCCCGCCTTCCGGCTGCTCTTCCTCGGCCGGACGATCTCCACGCTGGGGGACGCCGTCGTCCCCGCCGCCCTCGCCATCGCCGTCACCCGGGCGACCGGCTCCTCCTCCGCGCTGGCCCTGGTCCTGGGCTGTGCGATGGTCCCGCGCCTGCTGCTGCTCCCCCTGGGCGGCGTCGTCGGGGACCGGGTCGACCCCCGGCTGGTCGCGCTCGTCACCGACCTGGTCCGGGCCGCCGCCCAGATCGCCGTCGGCCTCGAACTCCTCGGCGGCCGGCCCAGCCTGGCCGCCATCGCCGCCGCCGAGGCGGTGGGCGGCATCGCCTCGGCGTTCGCCATGCCGACCGCCAGTCCGCTGGTCGCGGCCGCCGTGGACGGGCCGCAGCGGATGCGCGCCAACGCCCTGCTGGCCTCGGCCGTCAACGGCGCCCGACTCGGCGGCCCGGCCCTGGCCGGCGTCCTCGTCCTGACCGCGGGCCCCGGTTGGGCGTTCCTGCTGGACGGCGCCTCCTTCCTGGTCAGCGCGGCGCTGCTGACGCGGCTGAAGGTGCGCCACACCCCCGCCGAGCGCAGGTCGCTGCGCGCCGACCTGGTCCGGGGCTGGAGCGAGGTGCGCTCGCGCGACTGGTACTGGACCAGCCTGATCGGCCACGCCGTGTGGAACGGCGCCGCCGCCGTCCTGCTCACCCTCGGGCCGCTGATCGCCTCCCGACGGATGGGCGGGGAGGGCGTGTGGATCGCGATGACCCAGGCCGCCGCCTTCGGTGTGCTGGCCGGTTCACTGCTCGCCGGCCGGTTCCGGCCCCGGCGCCCGCTGCTGGTCTCCACCCTCGGCCTCGCCCTGTACGCCCTGCCACTGGTCGCCCTGGCGGTGACGGCGCCCGCACCGGTCACCGTCGCCTCGTACGCCCTGGCGATGACCGGGCTGGGCTTCCTCAACCCGGTCTGGCAGACCGTGGTGCAGCAGGAGTTCCCGCCGCAGGTACTGGCCCGGGTCACCTCCTACGACTGGCTGCTGTCGCTCGCCGCCGCCCCGCTGGGCTACACACTCGCACCACTGGCCGCCGACGCCTGGGGGAGCACCGGACCGCTGCTGGTCACGGCCGCCCTGGTCGCGCTGGCCTGCGGCGGAGCGGCCTTCGTCCCGGGCGTCCGCCGGGTCGGGCGGCAGGACAGTCCGGCCGACGACCTGACGGACCGCCGGCACTCCACAGGAAAGGGCCCGGGGGCGACCGCCCCCGATGCCACCGGGGCGTCCTCCCCGGCTCAGGAGGCCACGGTCGGGGCGGCTCGGCGGGACCCTACGATACGAACATGATCGCCTATGCCCCAGCGGCCTTCTTCTTCCTCCTCTGCGGAATCGGAGTCCTGCGCGACCGACGCAAGTTCAGCAACGCCGTACTGCTCGGCATCGGGGTCTCCCTGCTGGCCCTGGCGCTGATCGCGGAGGTGCGCCGGGCGCCGACCCTGGTGGCCGAGCTGACGGTGGCCGTCATCGCCCTGCTGCCGACCGTCGGCACGGTGGCCCTGGTCTGGTTCCTCCTCTCCAACGGGGTGACGATGATCCGCAAGGAGGGCCGGCGGCCGGCGAACCTGCTGTCGCTGCTCGCCGGCCTCGGCATCCTCGCGCTGATCGGTCTGCTCGGGGCGGCCGTTGTCACCGACTCCCCGCGGCTCGGCGTCCTCGCCGCCACCGCGCTCCTGGTGGTCGGCTACGTGTCCTTCCTCTTCGTCTGCTTCGTCGGCTACGCCTTCCTCTACCAGCGCCACCTGCCGCGCGGCGACGTGGACTTCGTGGTGGTGCTGGGCTCCGGGCTGATCGGCGGCGAGCGGGTGCCGCCGCTGCTCGCCAGCCGGCTCGAACGCGGCCGGGCGCTCTACGAGAAGCAGGCGGCACGGGGCAACCCGCCGGTGCTGATCACCTCGGGCGGCCAGGGTCCGGACGAGAAGCTGCCGGAGTCCCACGCCATGGCGGACTACCTGGTCGAGCACGGCTTCCCCGCCGAGCACCTGGAGCGCGAGGACCGTTCCCGGACCACCGAGGAGAACCTGCTCTTCAGCAAGGAGATCATGGAGCGGGAGAAGCCCGACTACCGCTGTGTGGTCGTCACCAACAACTTCCACGCCTTCCGGGCCGCCCTGACGGCCCGCACCACCGGGGTCAACGGCCAGGTCTGCGGTTCCCCCACCGCCCGGTACTACTGGCCGAGCGCGACGATCCGCGAGTTCGCCGCTGTCTTCCTGTCCCACAAGCTGGTCAACTTCGGGATCTGCGGCTTCGTCGCCGTGTGCGGACTCGTCGCCGCGGCGCTGAGCCCCGGCGCCTGACCGCACCGCGGTGCCGGTGGTGCCGCCATGGCGGCACCACCCATGACCGGGCGTCGGGGGACGGCCGCCCGCCACATGGCGACCCGGAGGCGGGCGCGGCACGCTGCACGGCAAGTTCCCGTACTCCCCCACCCGGAGTCCCCGATGGCCGTGTCCCCCACCGCTCCACCACCCGCCCGCCGGGTCCGCCAGGCGGGCCGCACCGGCCGCACCGGCCGCGCCGCCCTCGCCGCCCTGCTCACCACGATGGCGCTCCTCCTCCCCACCGCCGCCTCGACGCCCGCGAGCGCCGCACCCGCACCCGTGCCCGCGCCCGCGCCCACATCCGCGCCCACCGCCACAAGCGGCACCTTCCAGCAGGTCACCGGCTTCGGCAGCAACCCCGGCAAGCTCTCGATGTACACCTACGCCCCGGCCGGTCTGCCCAGCGGCGCGCCCCTGGTGATCGCCCTGCACGGCTGCACGCAGACCGCCGACGACTACTACCGGCACTCCGGCTGGCCCGAACTGGCCGACCGCTACGGCTTCGCCGTGGTCTTCCCGCAGACCGGCGCCGCCAACAACCCGCTCTCCTGCTTCCGCTGGTTCGACGCCGCACAGAACGCCCGGGGCGTGGGCGAAGCCGCCTCCGTGCTGCAGATGGTCACCAGGGCCGGGGACCTGTTCGGCACGGACCGGAGCCGGGTGTTCGTCACCGGCCTGTCCGCCGGGGGCGGGATGGCCGCCGACCTGCTGGCCGACTACCCGGACGTGTTCGCCGGCGGGGCCGTCGACGCCGGTCCGCCCGCGCACTGCGCCGCCACTCTGGCCGCGGCCTCGTCCTGCCAGAACAACGACCAGCGGCTCACCCCCGCCCAGTGGGCGGAGAAGGTCCGCCGCGCCGACCCCGGCCACCCCGGGCCGTGGCCCCGGGTGGCGATCTGGCAGGGCACCGCGGACACCACCGTCCGACCGGTGAACGCCACCGAACTGCGCGACCAGTGGACGGAGGTGTGGGGTATCGGCCAGAGCCCCTCCGGCACCCGCAGCCTGCCCGGCGGCACCACCGAGACCCGCTACGACGACGCCGGGGGACGGCCCGCCGTCGCGCTGTACTCGATCGCGGGCATGGGGCACGGACTGGCCGTCGCCCCGGGCTCGGGCACCGACAAGTGCGGGGCCACCGGCGCGTACTTCCTGGACGCGATCTGCTCCGGCTACCACACCGCGGTCTTCTGGGGCCTGGACAGGACCGGGCCGACGGTCCCCGGGCTGCCCGCGCCGAGCGGTCTGACCGCCACCGCGACCGGGGGCGACACCGTCGCGCTCGGCTGGCAGCCCGTCACCGGGGCCGTCTCCTACCGGGTCTTCCGGGACGGCGCCCCGGTCGCGGACCCGACCGGCACCGCTTGGACCGACAGCGGCCTGAGCGCCGGTACGGCCTACGGCTACGCGGTGGCCCCGGTCGCCGCCGACGGCACGACGGGCGCCCGCTCCACCACCGTCACCGTGACCACGCCGGGCGGCCCGGCCCCGTGCTACACCACCGACAACTACCACCAGGTGGCGGCCGGGCGGGCGACACTGAGCGGCGGCCTGGTGTACGCACTCGGGTCCGGACAGGCGATGGGGCTGTGGAACACCTTCACCGTCCACACCCTGCGCCGGACCGGCCCCGACTACTACGTGCTCGCCGACGGCTCCTGCTGAGCGGGCCCACCCCGAGCGCCGCCAGTACACCCTGACCGGCACCTTGACGAAAGGTTGACCTGCTCACGGCAGAAAGTTGGGGGGCCTCGCTCCTATGGTCGGCCCATGCCTCCACTGCCCCCCGGACGGACCACCGCGCTGCCCGTGCTGCCCTACCGCAAGCCCACCCCCGGCCGCGACTACTGGGTGTTCGACGACGTCCTGCCGGACCCGGACGCCGTCCGTCGGCGCTGCCTCGACCGCAACGACTGGACCGAGGGCTACCCCTACCGGCCGGAAGCCTGGCCCGGACTGCGCACCATGCCCGGCCTCGAACCCGAGGAACTCGCCCGGGTGGAGGCGCTCGTCCGCAAGGCCACCGGGGCGTCACGGCTCTGGGTGCAGAGCACCCCGGGCGGCGGCACCCTGAACCACAACTGCATCCAACTGGTGGGCACCGCCGAGTCGGAGTCGCGTCCGCACACCGACTCCCGGGCGCTGTGCCGCTTCGCGGCCGTCCTCTACCTCAGCCCCGGCGCGCCGAAGGACGCCGGAACCGGCTTCTACCGCCAGCAGTTCCCCGGCGGCCGGCTCGGCGGCAACCTGGTCACCGCCCCCCACAACAACCTGGTCGAGGCGCTCGGCACCCGCCACGTCCCGGCCGACGCCTTCACCGAGGACGTCCGCGTCCCCAACCGCTACAACCGCCTGCTCGTCTACCACGCCAACCTGATCCACAGCGCGACCTCGTACCACGGCCTGACCCTGGAGGAGCGGCGGATGACCGCCGTCTTCTTCTGGATGGCCTGACGCCCCGGCCGGAGGGCGGCCCCACCCGTGCCCCGGCAGCGGAACGCCGCCCCTCCCTCCCCGACGGGAGCGAGGGGCGGCGTCCGTACTGCCGTGGGAATCCGCGGGGACCGCGCCGGACGGCTGCCGGTAGGACGAGAGCGAACCCCGCGACACCCGGTCCGTGACCCCCGGGCCTGCCCCGCCCGGTCGGCGGCACCGCCGGTTGGCGGCGGGCCCGTACGGGGAGGGGCACCTTATGGAGAACACCGACCGGCCGGTCACCGAGACGGCCCGACCGGAGTGGGCCGGGATCGACCGGCTGGCCACGCCCGAGCTGCTGCGGCTGCTGAACGCCGAGGACCGCACGGTGGCCGGGGCGGTGGCCCGGGAGCTGCCGAGGATCGCCGTCGTGGTGGACGCCGTCGCCGCCCGGATGGCGCGGGGCGGGCGGCTGGTCTACGCGGGCGCCGGGACGGCCGGGCGACTGGGGGTACTGGACGCGAGCGAGTGCCCGCCGACCTTCGGCACCGACCCCGGCCGGGTGGTCGGGCTGATCGCGGGCGGACCGGCGGCGCTGGTGCGCGCGGTGGAGGGGGCGGAGGACCGCCCGGAGCTGGCGGCGGCCGACCTGGCCGCGCTCGCGCTGACGCCCGAGGACACGGTGGTCGGCGTCTCCGCCTCCGGGCGCACCCCGTACACGGTGGCGGCGGTCCGCGACGCCCGCCGGGCCGGGGCCCTGGGCGTGGGGCTGGCGGGGGCGGCCGGGTCACCGCTGGTCGCGGCCGCCGAGCTGGGGATCGAGGTGGAGACCGGTCCCGAGGTCCTGGCCGGGTCCACCCGGCTCAAGGCGGGGACGGCGCAGAAGCTGGTGCTGAACCTGATCTCCACCGCGGTCATGGTCCGGCTCGGCCGGACGTACGGGAACCTGATGGTCGACGTCCGGGCCGGCAACGCCAAGCTCCGCGAACGGGCGCGGCGGATCGTGGTCGACATCACCGGCGCGGACGAGGAGACGGCGCGGCGCGCGCTGGCGGCGACCGGCGGCGAGGCGAAGGCCGCCGTCCTGGTCGTCCTCGCCGGAGTGGACGCCCCGGCCGCCGCCCAGCTGCTCACCGCGACGGACGGCCGCCTGCGCGAGGCGCTGGAGCTGGCACGGAACCCCGACAGCTAGGGATCGTTGTGGTCAGGCTTCCTGGGCGTCCAGCCAGTGCAGCAGCACGGTGCGCTCGGTCTCGGTGCCGACGGGGCTGTCCGGATCGAGCGCCCAGTGGCGGATCCGGGTCAGGGTCTCCGCGTCGAGGTCGAGGTAGAGGCGCCAGTGGGCGCGGGGGTGGCAGTTGCTGTCACGCGGTTCGCCGCACTCCTGGCAGTGGGTGAAGAAGGCGTCGACCAGACGGTGCACGATCGTCTCGGCGGGCATGGGCGGCGGTATGTCCTCACTCACGGGGTCCCGGGTTCGTCGGGGCCGCCGGACTTCGTGGGTCGGCGGGCCCGCAGTCCAGGGTGCGGGCCGGACGGGCCGGGCGGCAGGGACCAACGTCCCGACCGGGGTACGTCCGGGCGCGCCGCCGGTCCGGTGCCGGGGCAGCACCGGACCGGCGGGAGCGGGGAGAAAGCCCCGGCGGGAGCACGGAAAAAGCCCGGCGGAGGCCCGGCGGGAGCACGCCGGAGGCCCGGTCCCCGTGGGGGTGGGGACCGGGCCGTTCGGGGTGCGCCGCCGGGCTCAGCCCCGGCCGGCGGACTTCTGGGTGCGCCGGGAGACCGAGTCGAGCACCACCGCGGCCAGCAGCACCGCGCCGGTGATCATGTACTGGATGGCCTGGGCCGCGTGCACCATGTCGAGGCCGGTGGTGATCGACTGGATCACCAGCATGCCGAGCAGCGCCGACCAGGTACTGCCCCGGCCGCCGAAGAGGCTGGTCCCGCCGATGACGGCGGCGGCGATCGCGCTCATCAGCACATTGCCGCTGCCGAGCAGCTTGTCCGCCGAACCCTGCTGGGAGGCGATGAACAGGCCGCCGAGGCCGGCCAGCATCGCGGAGATCATGAAGACCGAGATCCGCACCCGGGCCACGTTGATGCCGGCCCGGCGGGCCGCCTCGATGCCGCCGCCGACCGCGAAGATCTGCCGGCCGTAGGAGGTGCGGCGGAGCACGAAGTCGGTGAGCGCGACCACGCCGACCAGCACCACCAGGGGCAGCGGCAGACCGCTGTCCTGGTTGAGCGTCCAGGCGGAGACCAGGGCGACCACGGCCAGGGCGCCGGTGCGCAGCGCGATCTCGCCCACCGGCCTGGCGGGCAGGCCGGCGGCGGTGCGGCGGCGGGCGGTGAGCACCTGGGCGGCGGCGTACCCGGCGACCGCGAGGACGGCGAGCAGCCAGGCGAAGAGGATGTCGCCGTCACCGAGGAAGTAGTTGTCCAGGTGGGCGACGACGCCGTCGTTGATGTTGTTGACGGTGCCGAGCTTGCCGAGCACGTAGTCCTGGAGGCCGCTCCAGGCGAGCATGCCGGCCAGGGTGACGACGAACGCGGGGACGCCGATCCGGGCGAAGAAGAAGCCGTGCAGGGCGCCCATCGCACCGGCGGTGAGCAGGGCGAGGAGGATCGCCAGCCACTCGTTCAGACC
>NZ_JZWY01000483.1:0-6508 GCF_000966955.1 Streptomyces sp. NRRL S-495 | reverse complement strand
CGTTCAGACCCTGGCGCACCGCGAGCACGGAGGTGACGGCGGCGCAGGCGCCGGCCACCGAGCCGAGCGAGAGGTCGATCTCGCCGAGCAGCAGGACGAAGACGACACCGACCGAGATCAGGCCGTAGCCGGCGATCCACTTGGTGATGTTGGTCAGGTTGTCGGCCTGGAGGAAGTGGCCGGTGACGCTCTGGAAGATGATCGCGATCAGGATCAGGCCCAGGACGACGGGCAGGGCCCCGAGTTCGCCGCTGCGGATCTTGCGGCGGAACTCCTCGGCGTAGCCGGCGACGCCGCCCTGGCGGACCAGCAGCCGGGGGTCGGCGGCCGGGGCCGGGGTGTCGGCGGCGGGGGTGGTCTGGCTGGTGCTCACTTCGCTTCCTCCGCGATACGTGCCTGGCGCCGGGTGACGGCATTGTCGGTGGCGCCGGTGATGGCGGAGATGATCTCCTCGGGCGTGGTCCCGGCGACCGGGAAGGCACCGTTGTTGCGGCCGAGCCGCAGCACGGCGACGGTGTCGGCGACCGCGCGGACGTCCGCCATGTTGTGGCTGATCAGGATGACGCCGAGGCCGCGCTGGCGCAGCCGCTCGACGAGGTCCAGGACCTGCGCGGTCTGCTCGACGCCGAGGGCGGCGGTCGGTTCGTCGAGGATGACGATCCGCGGGTCGCCGACCAGGGCGCGGGCGATGGCGACCACTTGGCGCTGGCCGCCGGAGAGCGCGGCGATCGGGATCCGCACGCTCGGGATGCGGATCGACAGGGTGTCCAGGAGTTCCTTGGCGCGGCGCTCCATGGCGACCTCGTCCAGGGTGCCGCGGCGGCGCAGCTCGCGGCCGAGGAAGAGGTTGGCGACGACGTCGAGGTTGTCGCAGAGCGCGAGGTCCTGGTAGACGGTCGCGATGCCGAGGGCCTGGGCGTCCTGGGGGCGGCCGATCCGCACCGGGCGGCCCTCCCAGGTGATGGTGCCCTCGTCGATGGGGTGGACCCCGGCGATCGTCTTGACCAGCGTGGACTTTCCGGCACCGTTGTCGCCGACCAGGGCGACGACCTCACCGGCGTGGACGTCGAGGTCGACGTCGGTGAGTGCCTGGACAGCGCCGAAGCGCTTGGAGACCGCGCGCAGCGCCAGTACGGGTGCGCCTGTCACGTGAACCATCTCCTGCGGGGGTGTGCGTGGCGGGGTGGGGAGGGGTGGGAGCGGGGGCGACGGCGGGACGGGCCGCCGTCCGGCGCCGCGCGAGGGCGCCGGACGGGCGTCGGCCACCGGCCGTCAGCGACCGGCCGTCAGTGACCGGACGTCAGTGACCGGGGGTCACTTCAGGCCGGCGGCGGCGCAGGCGGCGGCGTAGTCGGCGGTGCAGATGTCGGCGGCCTTGTAGAGCCCGTCGGCGATGACGGTGGCGGTGATGTTGGCCTTGGTGACGACCTTGGGGTCCAGCAGCTTGGCCGGGATGCCCTTGTCGGTGTCGCTGTCCACGGTGGCGGAGGCGACGGCCTTGACGTCCTTGCCCTGGAGCAGGCTGACGGCGAGTTCGGCGGCGCTGTCGGCGAGCGGCTTGTACGCCTTGTAGATGGTGTAGGCCTGGTCCCCGGCGACGATCCGCTGGATCGCGTCGAGGCCGGCGTCCTGGCCGCCGACCGGGACGTTGAGGCCGGCCGCCTTGAGCTGGGTGATGATCGCGCCGGCCATGCCGTCGTTGGCGGAGTAGACGGCCTGGAAGCCGTCCTTGCCCAGCTGGGTGATGGCGGCGCCGGTCTTCTGGCCCGCGACGGTGGGCTTCCACTCGCCGGACTGCTCGTACACCACCTTCTTGATCTTGCCGTCCAGCACCTTGTGGGCACCGGACTTGAAGAGCGCGGCGTTCGGGTCGGCCTCATCGCCGTTGATCATCACGATGTTGGCGTCCGCGGCCTTGGCGCCGAGGGCGTCCAGCAGGGCCTGGCCCTGGAGTTCGCCGACCTTCTCGTTGTCGAACGAGACGTAGGCCGAGACCGGGCCGGTGGCGAGGCGGTCGTAGGCGACGACCTTGACGCCCTTCCCGGCCGCCTCCTTGACCCAGGCCTGGGTGGACTTGGCGTCGAAGGCGTCGAGGACGATCACCTTGACGCCCTCGGCGATCAGGGTGTCGAACTGCTGCTTCTGCTTGGCCGCGCTGCCCTCGGCGTTGCTGTAGCGGACCTTGCAGTCCGGGCAGAGGGCGGTGACCTTGGCCTCGATGAACGGGCGGTCGAAGGACTCGTAGCGGGTGGAGGAGGCGTTCTCCGGCAGCAGCAGGCCGATGGACTTGGAGTCCCCGGAGCTCGCACTGTCCTTCTTGTCGGCGCCGGCCTTGCCGCAGGCGGCCAGGGAGAGGGCCATCGAGACCGCGGCGGTGCCGACGAGGACGCGACGCATCGTTGCGTTCATGGGGTGGATGCCTCCGTGACAGGGGCCGCAACACTGCGGCGAGGTGGCAGGAGTTAACCCGGCGCCGTCCAGTGTCGTCAATAAGTAAATTCAAGCTCCGGCAAATCCCTGCTCTTTCGTTATCTTCATGAACGCCAACCAGGGGTTGAAACTTGGAGGATCCTCCGAGTCAAGACCTGACAGGACATGACAGAAAAGGACGAATCGCCCACGACCAATAGCCGTGACCTGGTATGTACCTGGTAGGCAAACGATCGTTCGCTGCACATACCGACACTCGGGCAGTAGGTCGAGGCACTCTTGACAGGGACAGGGCGGGCAAACTCAAACGTTCAAGAGTTTGATCATCCGTCAGCGAAATGGGCCGCCATCCGGTCCCGGTAGCGGCCCGGCGTCGTCCCGAACTGCCGACTGAAGGCGTGCGAGAGCGCGTACGGCGTCGCATAGCCGACCCGCCGGGCGATGACGTCCAGCGGATCTGCGGTCTGCTGGAGCAGCGCGGCCGCCCGGGTCATCCGCCACCAGGCCAGGTAGGCCATCGGCGCCCGGCCGACCAGGGCGGTGAACCGGCGGGTCAGCGTCGCCCGGGAGACGCCCGCGCTCGCGGCCAGCTCCTCGACGCTCCACCCCCGTGCCGGATCCTCGTGCAGGGCCCGCAGCGCGCCCGCCACCACCCGGTCCCCGAGCGCGGCGGGCCAGCGGCCGCCCGCGCCGGGCTCCGCCCCGACGGCACCGAACTCCGCTCCCGGCCCCGCCACCGGAGCATCCGCCCCGAGCCCGGACCCGCCCCCAGCCCCGGCCGCGGTCCGGGGCGAGGCCAGCCAGGCCCGCAGCATGTACACCAGCAGCAGATCGATCAGGCTCGGCACGGCGAGCGCCCCGCCCGCCCCCTCGACGGCCAGCTCGCCGCCCAACAGATCGACCGCCGCCCGGAGTTGGGGGTGGGCTCCGACCCGGTTCGGCAGGTGCACCACGTCCGGCAGCTCCAGCATCAGCGGATGGGACCTGCTGTGCTCCAGGCGGTACTTCCCGCAGAGCAGTTCGGTGATCGGCCCGCTCGCGGCGCCGAGCACCGGCAGGGGTCCCGTGGCGCCGTCGAGCACCGGCAGCGGCCCCGTGGCGCCGTCGAGCGGGCCCTCCGGGGCGGGCGGCGGCGTCGGCCGGGCCGCCGCGAGCAGCCGCTCGATCGGCACCGCCAGGCCCGCCGCGTCCCGGTCCAGCGGCGCGGAGGCGAGCACATGGCCCGTCCCGTGCGGCAGCAGCACGGCGTCGCCCGCCCCGAGCCGGACGAGCTCACCGCCGTCCGGCAGCAGCCAGCAGCCGCCCTCCAGCACCACATGGAAGCCGGCGCCCTCGTAGGCGGGGATGCGGGCCGACCAGGCCCCGCCGACCCGCAGCCGGTTGGAGGAGGGTCGTCCGATCCGTACCGCCGCGATCGCGTCGCTCACCACGTCCATGACCGCAGAATAGCCCCAGCGGCACACCGGTGAGCCGATCTCGTATCGGATCGAGCCATTCACGCATTGAACCGCTCAGTAGGACACTCCTAGGATCGGACTCGTCGACGGAACGACATCGCGTACCACCACGGGAGGGACCATGGAACGGATCGTGCTCGGCGAGGCCGAGGTGCTGAGGGTCAGGGAGTGGGAGGGGGCGTTCATGCCCTCCGCCGACATCGTGCCCGGGGCGACGCCCGAGGACTGGGAGCGGAACGCGGAGCTGCTCGCGCCCGACCACTGGAACCGCGCCGACGACACCCATGTCGGCGCCCTGCAGAGCTGGGTGGTCCGCCACGGGGGCCGCACCGTCCTGGTCGACACCGGGGTCGGGCACCGCCGGCAGCGCCCGCACAACCAGCTCTTCCACGAGCGGGACAGCGACTTCCTCGACCTACTCACGGTCACGGCCGCCGGCGTGCGGCCCGAGGACGTCGACGTGGTGGTCAACACCCACCTGCACGCCGACCACGTCGGCTGGAACACCGTCGAGCGGGACGGTGAGTGGGTGCCCGCCTTCCCCAACGCCGTCTACTACCTGCCGGCCGCCGACCACGCCTCCTTCGCCCCGGACGGGCCCGGGCGCGCCGGTCCGGCGACCCGCCAGGAGGAGCGGCGGCTGCTCTACGCCGACAGCATCGAGCCGGTGGTCCGCTCGGGCCGGGCAGTGCTCTGGACGGAGGGCGTCCGGCTCGACGAAGCCCTCACCCTGGAACCCACGCCCGGCCACAGCCCCGGCTCCTCGGTGCTGCGGCTCGACTCTCACGGCGAACGGGCGGTGTTCGTCGGCGACCTGCTGCACAGCCCGCTCCAGCTGACCCGACCCGAGTGCAACAGCTGCTTCTGCGAGGACCCGGCCCTGGCCGCGACCACCCGTCGCAGCGTCCTCGAACGGGCCGCCGACCAGGGCGAGTTGGTCGTCCCGGCGCATTTCGCCGGGACGGGCGCCGCCGAGGTGCGGCGCGAGGGCTCCGGCTTCACCGTCACCCGCTGGGCCGGCTGACGGCGGCGGCCGGGGCGCCCGCCCTCCCCCGAGGCGGACGGACACCCCGGCCCCGGCCGGCCCTACCCGAACCGGCCCGGCCCTACCCCCGACCCCTGCCCCCGATGACCCCGGCCCTCAGCCTCCGGCGCGAACCGCGTCCACCCAGCGCGCAAGATCCTGCTCGGCCAACTCCGGGTGAGCCAGCAGCCGTTCGCGCACCGCGCCGAGCACGGGCCCGCCGCCCGCCAGCGCGAGGTCCTTGGCGGCCAGCCGCACCGGGAAGTCGGCGTCGACGGCCCTGGCCCGCGCCACCAGCCCCCCGAGCGGCCCGGCGGCGAGCACCCCGTCCGCCAACTCCTCGGGCAGGCCGAGCGATCCGGCCAGGGCCAGCGCCTCGGCGACCACCGCCACTCCCCCGACGATCGCCCCGATCGCCACCAGCTTGAGCGCCGCACCGGCCCCGGGTCCACCACAGTCGACCACCCGGCCGAGCCGCTCCAGCACCGGCCGGACCCGCTCCACGTCCACCGGCCCACCGCCCACCAGCACGGTCAGCCCGCCGGTCCCGGCCGGGCCGACGCTGCCCAGCACCGGCGCGTCCACCAGACCCACGCCGCCCGGAAGTTGTGCCCGCACCTCGGCCACCGCCGCGGGGCCCACCGAGGACATCTCGACCCACACGGTGCCGGGCGCCAGCTCGGCAATGATCTGTCCCGCGACGGCCGTCAGCGCCGCCGGATCGGCCAGCATGGTGACCACGACGCCCGCGCCACGCACCGCCGCCGCCGGATCCGCGACCTCCACCAGCCCCTCCACCGGCTCCGGCACCCGGCCGGGCGTCCGGTTCCACACCGTCAACGGGTATCCGCCGGAAGCGAGTCGGCGGGCCATCGGGAGCCCCATCCGGCCGAGGCCCAGAAATGCGATCTTTTCCATGGCTCCACGCTAGAAACCATCGAGCCAGGCGACAAGCGAATGTCTCGCATGGTAACCATGCGGAATGGACATGGCCTGGCTCGACGTCTTCCGCACCACCGCCCGCCTGGGCTCGTTCACCGCCGCCGGTGAGCAGCTGGGGTTCACCCAGTCCGCGATATCCCGTCAGATCGCGACTCTGGAAGCCGAGTTGGGTGTCCAGCTGTTCGACCGGCTGGCCCGCGGGGTCCGCCTCACCGAGCACGGCCGGACACTGCTGCCGCACGCCGAGGCACTGCTGGACCGGCTGGACGGCACCCGCCGCGACCTCGCCGCGCTCACCGGCCTCGGCCTCGGCCGACTGCGGATCGGCGCCTTCGACAGCGCCAACGCCGCCCTCGTCCCGGCCGCGCTGGCGGCCTTCCGCGCGGCGCATCCGGGGATCGGCATCTCCCTCTCCGAGGGCCTCTCGGCGCACCTGCTCGACCGGCTGCGGGACGGCGCGATCGACCTCGCGGTGGTCGCCGCCTACCCCGGACACCCCTACGACACCGAGCTGTTCGACCTCCGCCCGCTGGCCGAGGACCCGGTGCTGGTGGCCCTCCCGCCGGACCACCCGCTGGCCGGCCGGGAGCAGCTGCGGCTCGTCGAACTCGCCGACGAGCCCTGGATCGCCGCCAGCAGCCGGGCCGAGTCCACC
>NZ_JZWY01000482.1:0-2636 GCF_000966955.1 Streptomyces sp. NRRL S-495 | reverse complement strand
AGTCCACCCTGCTCGCCGCCTGTGTCCGCAGCGGCTTCCGGCCCCGGATCGCCTACGAGGTCGGTGCCTGGACGGCGAAACTCGGCCTGGTCGCCGCCGGGTTCGGCGCCACCCTGATCCCCGGCCTGGCCGCCCGCGCCACCCGTCCGGACATCGCGCTCGTCCCGCTCCACCCCGAGGACACCCCGGTCCGCCTCGTCCGCACCGCCACCCTCCGCGCCCGTTCCGCGCCTCCCGCCGTCACCGCCTTCCTCCCCCACCTCGCCCGGGCGGCGGCCGCCGCCCCGCCCCGGGCTTGACCCCGGCCCGGGGCGGGGCCGTCCCCTCCACCCGCGGCACCGTCACGACCGGCCCCGCCGCCGCGGCCCCGCCGGAGGATCGACCGGGTCCGGGCGGCTCCCGGTCAGCAGGACGGACAGGGTAGCCGTGTGGGTGCGCAGCAGGCTGACGACCCGCCGGTCCCCGTTCCGGAGGAAGGGCAGCACCAGCAGCGCGGGCACGGTCGCCAGCACGACCACCGCCAGGACGGGGGTGAGCAGGGCCACCAGCAGCACCCGCTGCAGCGGGCCGAGCACACGTGGGACGAGGGTCAGCACGGTCATGTCGGATTCTCCGTTCCCGCCGGGACGGCCCTCCCGGCTCGGGTCTGCGGGAACGACCGTGACAGGCCCGCGAGTTCATCGCCGTTGTTCACCGGGAGACCCCTGGCAACCGGCCGAACATCCGGCGGTTGTTCGGCGATAATGCCGAACAACAGCGGTCGGGCGGGTCCGGGGGGACGAGTGGCACAGGCGAACCGGGGCGGGCGCCCGTTCGGCCCGATCCGGGCGGAGAGCCCGGAGGCGGAGGAACTCGCCGACTTCCTCCGGCACCTGGTGGTGACCGCCGGGCGGACGGTGGCGGACATCGCGCGGACCGTCGGCCGGGCACCCGGCACCGTGAGCGAGAACCTCTCCGGCCGCGTGCCCACCGAACAGTTCGTCCGCGCCCTGGTGGCGGCCACCAGCCGTGACCCGCGCGACCTCGGCCGGGCCCTCAACCTCCTGCGGGCCGCCCGCGACCCCGCCCCACCGCGCGCCCGCCCCGGCCGTGCCCTGCCCGGCGGCGGCCTTCCCGGCGGAAGCGTGGAGGAGCAGCACGGCTATCTGGAGACCCTCTACAGCCAGCTCAGCCAGGCCAGGGGACAGCGCGACGAACTCCAACTGGCCCTGGACAACACCGAGAAGGTCGTCACGGTCCTGCTGTTCATGCTGGCCACGCTGCAGCACCGGGTCGGCGAGCTGACCGAGGAGCGCAACCGGCTGCTCGGGCACCGCGCGGAACTCGCCCGGCTCCGCGCGACCCAGCAGCGCCTCGTCCACGCCCACGACCGCGAACGGCGGGCGATGGACGAACTGCTCCGGGCCGAGACCCGGCGCACCGAGGTCGAAGTGCTGCTCTCCCAGGTGCTCGACCAGATGGGCCGGCTGACCGAACGGGTCGCCCTGCTCCAGGACGCCGGCAGCGGGCGGCCCGGCGACCACCGGACGGACCGTCCCCTCGCCCCCGCCGAGAGCACGGACGACCCGATCGGCGAGGACATCGACCGGGCGCTGGAGCGCCTGGGCGCGATCAACGAGGAGGGCGACCGCACCGTCCGGCGGCTCGCCGACGCGTGGGACGCCCGGGCGGCCGCGCCGCCCGAACCACCGCTCCGCCGCCCCGCACCGGGACCGGCGCCCGGCCACACCACGCCCAGCCACACCACGCCCAGCGCCAACGGCCGGGTCGTCACCTTCTACTCCTACAAGGGCGGCAGCGGTCGCACGACGATCACGGCGAACTGCGCCTGGATCCTGGCCGCCAACGGCTTCCGGGTGCTCGCCGTCGACTGGAACCCCGGCGCGCCGGGCCTGCACCACTACTTCCGCCCGTTCCTCGAACCCGAGGGCACCGACACCACGGGCCGGGACCTCGTCGGCCTGCTCAGCCGCTCCCTGGACACACCCGAGAACGGGACGGAACACCCGGCCTGCGTCCTCGACCACATCCGCCCGCTCCGCTGGTCCGGGTTCCCCGGCGACGGGCGGCTCGACCTGCTCGCGGCCGGTCCGGCAGGCGCGATCGTCGCCGACTCGGCAGAGGACCTTGTCGCCCGGGCCGGGGCGGAACACTTCGTCGAGACCGTGGGCCAGGACCTCCGCCACCATTACGACTACGTCCTCATCGACGCCCCCAGCGGTCTGTCGGAAGCCGCCTCCCTCTGCACCCTCCAACTGCCGGACGACCTGGTGGTCTGCTTCACCATGAGCGCCCAGTCCATCGAGGGTGCCGCCCAGGTCGCCCGAACGGTCCACGGGAGCGACCGGGACGAGGGCGTCCGGGTGCTGCCCGTGCCGACCCGCGTCGACGACGGCGAGAAGGAGAAGGCCGACGCCGGCCGGGCCCACGCCCGGATGCACTTCGACGGACTGCCGGCCGGCCTGGCGGGCGAGGAGCTGACCCGCTACTGGGCCTCGGTGGAGCTCCCGTACCGGCCGTTCTACGCCTTCGAGTCGATCCTCGCGGCCTTCGCCGACCAGCCGGGCGTCGCAAGCTCGATGCTGTCCGCCTTCGAGCGGCTCGTCTCCGTGCTGACCCTGTCTCTTATACACATC
>NZ_JZWY01000481.1:0-9790 GCF_000966955.1 Streptomyces sp. NRRL S-495 | reverse complement strand
CGGCTCGTCTCCGTGCTGACCGACGGCCGGGTCACCGGCCTGCCGCCGGTGGACGAGGAGCTGCGGCTGCGCCACCTGGACGCCTTCACCCACCGCCGCCCGGCCGTTCCCGAGGAACTCCTGCTCTTCTGCCTCGACGCGGACCGGACCTGGGCGGACTGGATCGGAGCGGTCCTCACCCGGGCGGGCTTCCGGGTGACGACCGAGGCCGAGGCCGGGACCAGGACCGTGGCCGTCCTGTCCGGCGCGTCCCAGAACTCGCGCCGGCTCGGGGAGTTGTGGGAGTCGGTGGCGGAGTCCGACCCTGCCGGCGACCGAGGACTGCTGCTCCCGGTCCGGGTCGACGACATCCGGCTCGGCCCGCCGATCAGCCACCGGAACCCGGTCGACCTGGTCGGCCGCGAGGAGCAGGAGGCCGAACAGGTCCTGCTGGCCGCCCTCGGACTGCGTGATGCCCCGGCGGCGGAGCCCGGCGACGGCGCCCCGCGCTTCCCCGGCCGCCGACCGGCCGTGTGGGAGGTTCCTCCCCGCAACCAGCACTTCACCGGACGCTCGACCGTCCTGGACCGGTTGCGCGACCGATTCGGCGGCGGGGCCGGGACGACGCCGACCGGTGTCCAGGTACTGCTGGGTCTCGGCGGCATCGGAAAGACCCAGATCGCCACGGAGTACGCGCACCGCTTCGCGGCCGACTACGACCTGGTGTGGTGGATCGACGCCGAACAGGCCGAGCTGATCACCGTCGCCCTGGCCGAACTGGCGGCCCGGCTCGGCCTGCAGGTCGGCGACTCCCTCAGCGCGGCCATGGAAGCCGCTCTCGACACGCTGGGGCGCGGTGAACCGACCTCGCGCTGGCTGCTGGTCTTCGACAACGTCGACGAGGCCGACGGCATCGTCCGGTACCTGCCCGGCGGTCCCGGTCACGTCCTGCTCACCTCTCGCCACTCCGGCTGGTCGAGGCGGGCCGAGGCACTGGAGGTCGACGTCTTCGGGCGGGCCGAGAGCGTCGAGCACCTGGCCCGTCGCCTGCCCGACATTTCACCCGAGGAGGCCGGGCAGGTCGCCGAGGCGGTCGGTGACCTGCCGCTGGCGGTCGAGGTCGCCTCCGCCTGGCTGGCGGAGACCGACACCACCGTCGCCGCCTATCTCGCGCAGTTGCGCGCCGAGTCCGCCCGGGTGCTGTCCATGGCCACCGCGCCCACCGACTACCCCACCCCGGCCGGCGCCACCTGGAACATCTCCATCGCCCGCCTGCGGGAACAGTCCCCGGCCGCCGTCCGGCTGCTCCAGCTCTGCGCGTTCCTGTCCGCCGAGCCGATCGCGATGCCCCTTGTCTACAGCGACGAGATGGTCCGCGCCCTTGTCCCGTACGACGCCGACCTCGGCGACCGGTTCATGCTCGGCTCGGTGATCCAGGCCATCAGCCGGTTCGCCCTGGCCAAGGCGGATCCGGGCCGACAGACCCTTCAGGTCCACCGGTTGGTCCAGTCGGCGCTGCTGGCCACCTTGGCCGAGGACGAGCAACGGGCCGCCCGCCACGCGGTGCATCTGGTGCTCGCGGGGGCGCGACCCGTGGTGGGTGACACCGACGATCCGGCCAACTGGCCTGCCTTCGAAACGATCTGGCCACACCTGATGCCCTCGGGGGCCCAGGACAGCGACTACCCCGACACCCGGCTGCTCCTCATCGACCGGGTCCGCTACCTCCGGACGCGCGGGGACCTGGACGCGGCGCTCCAGCTCGGCCGGACGCTGGACGCGCACTGGGGCACCACATTGGGCGAGAACGACCGGCAGACGCTGGTGCTCCGCTTCCACCTGGCCGCCGTCCTGCGCTCCCGAGGCAACTACGCCGAGGCCCTGGCCCTGGACGAAGGCGTGCTGGAACGCCAACGGGCCACCTTCGGCGAACACCACGCCTACACCCTGATGACCGCCGGATCGCTCGCCGCCGACCAGCGGGCCACCGGTCGTTTCGAGGCCGCGTTGGCCCTCGACCGCGAGACCCTCGAACAGTTCCGCGAGCTGTTCGGCGACGACAACGCACTCACCTTGTCCACTGCCAACGACCTGGCACTCGACCACCGCCTGGTCGGCGACCTCGAAGCCGCCCGCGCCCTGGACCGGGAGACCTTCGAGCGGCGGGCGACCGTCCTCGGCCCGCTCCACCCGGCCACCCTGGTCAGCAAGGCCAACTGGGCCCGGGGCCAACGTGAACTCGGGGACTACCGCTCCTCGTTGGAGGCCCTCCGGGAGGCCCACAGCGCGCTCCACGAGGTCCTCGACCAGGACGCGCCGGAATGCCTGGGCGTCGCCGACTCCCTCGCCGTCGGCCTGCGACTGGTCGGCCGGACCGACGAGGCCCGGCAGCTCGCCGAGACCACGTACCGCCGCCATCTGGACCGCCACGGCCCGGACACACCCGCCGCACTGGCCTCCGCTCTCAACCTGGCAGCGGCCCTCGGCGCGTCCGGCGACCACGAGGCGGCCCGGGACCTCGCGAGCAGCACGCACGAAGGCCATCGGGAGCTCTTCGGCCCACAGCACCCCTTCACCCTCGGCTGTGCCGCCAACCTCGCGCAGTACCGGCGCCACTGCGGCGACCTCGCAGCAGCGGTCCGGCTCGGGCACGACGCGGTCCGCGGACTGACCGGCACGGTCGGTCCCGACCACCCGTCCACCCTGAACGCCATGGTCGTCCTGGCCAACTCCTGCACAGCCGCGGAGCAGTACAAGCAGGCCGAGGAGCTCGGGCGGGCCGCCCTCCGGGGGCTGTCCGAGCGGTACAGCCAGGAGCATCCCGACACGGAGGTCTGCCGCGCGAACCTGTCCGTCACCCTGCACCGCCAGGGCCGGCACGACCAGGCCGCCGAGCCGCGGGCGCAGGCGCTGACGGCGCTCACCGGGCTCCTGGGAGACGCGCACCCGCACGTAAAGGCCGTTCTCGAATGGCGGCAGATCGACCGGGACCTCGAACCGCAGCCGTTCTGACCGGGCCGGGACCGCGCCCGGGACGACCGGGACCGGCCCGGGACGCGGGCAGGACCGGCCCGGGCCCGAAGGGGGACCGGGAGACGGCCACCGCCCCAGGTTTTCGGGACAGCGGGTGGCCGACCTTGGAGGTCACGCCCGGTCCACGCGCCGGGCGGCCCTATCGGCCCGAGCCCAGGGGAACCCCGTCATGACCGCACAGCCCGTCCTGTTCGCCACCCTCCTCGACGCCCGCCGCACCGTCTGCCTGCCCGACCTGCTCCGCGCCCAGGCGGCCGCCCGCCCCGACGCCACGGCGGTCACCGCTCCGGCGGAGACCGGCGCGGGCACCGGCACGGGCAGCAGCGGCGCCGGCGCCCGGCTGAGCTTCCGCGAGCTCGCCGCCGCCGCCGACGCGCTCGCCGCGCACCTGCACCGGCTGGGTGTGGCCACCGACGACTGCGTCGGCCTGTACACCGAGCCGTCCCTGGCCCTGATGACCGGCGCCTGGGGCATCCTGCACGCGGGCGCCGCGTACCTGCCGCTCTCCCCCGAGTACCCGGAGGAGCGACTCCGCTGGATGATCGAGTCCAGCGGGACCAGGGTGGTCGTAGCCCAGGAGCACCTGCGGTCCCGGCTGGCCGAAATGGTCCCGGCCGGCACCCGGATCGTCACCGCCGCCGACCTCCCGGACCGGGACGCCCCGCCGGAGCCGGGCGGGAGCACCCACATCCCGCACCAGGCCCACGCCCCGGCCGGCCCCGCCCCCGAGTCGCTGGCCTACGTCATCCACACCTCCGGCAGCACCGGCCGCCCCAAGGGCGTGATGATCGAGCACCACAGCATCGTGTCGCAGCTGCGCTGGCTGGCCGACGCCGGCCATCTGGGCCCGGACACCACCGTGCTGCAGAAGACGCCGATGAGCTTCGACGCGGCGCAGTGGGAGATCCTCGCGCCCGCCACCGGAGCGCGGGTGGTGATGGGCGCGCCCGGCGTCTACCGGGACCCGGAGGCCCTGATCGACACCGTCCTGGCGCACGGCGTGACCACCCTCCAGTGCGTGCCGACCCTGCTCCAGGCCCTGCTCGACACCGAGCGGCTGGCCGACTGCACCGGTCTGCGCGGGCTGTACTCCGGCGGCGAGGCGCTCTCGGTCCGGCTGGCCCGGGCGCTGACGGCGGCACTGCCGGGCGCGGAGCTGGTCAATCTGTACGGCCCGACCGAGTGCACCATCAACGCGACCGCCCACCGGATCGACCCCGAGACCCTCGGCGACGGCGCCGGTTCGGTGCCGATCGGCGTGCCGGTGGACCGCACCCGCTGCTTCGTCCTGGACGAGGAGCTGGCGCCGGTGGAGGTCGGCGTGACCGGCGAGCTGTACATCGGCGGCGTCCAGCTGGCCCGCGGCTACCTCAACCGGCCGGATCTGACGGCGGAGCGCTTCATCGCCTCGCCGTACCTGCCGGGCGAGCGGCTGTACCGCACCGGCGACCTCGCCGAGTGGAACCCGGACGGCACCCTGCAGGGCGCCGGCCGGGTGGACAACCAGGTCAAGCTGCGCGGCTACCGGGTCGAGCTGGACGAGATCGCGCTCGCCGTCGAGGAGCACCCCTGGGTGCGCCGGGCCGCCGCGGTGGTCACCGACGACCCGCGCACGGGCCACCGCAACCTGGTGGCCTGCGTGGAGCTGAACCCCAAGGAGGCCGCGCTGATGGACCAGGGCAACCACGGCGGCCACCACCGGTCCAAGGCGAGCAAGCTCCAGGTCCGGGCCCAGCTGTCCAACCCGGGGCTGCGCGGCCCGGCCGAGCTGGCCGGCCGGCCGGTGGTCGAACTGCCGGGGCGCCGGGAGACCGACCGGCAGCGGCGGGAGACCTTCGCCCGCAAGACCTACCGCTTCTTCGAGGGCGGCCCGGTCACCCGGGAGGACCTGCTGGCGCTGCTCGCCCCGCCGCGCCCGGCCACCGCGCCGGGCCGGCCGGCGGCCGCTGTCACCCTCGCCGAACTCGGCCCGGTGCTGCGCTGGTTCGGCCAGTTCCACAGCCCGGAGCGGCTGCTGCCGAAGTACGCCTACGCCTCCCCCGGCGCCCTGTACGCCACCCAGCTGTACCTGGAGACGGACGGCTCGCACGGCCTCGCGGCGGGCGTGCACTACTACCACCCGGTCGACCACACCCTGGTCCGGGTCGGCGACCGGGCCGCCGGGGGCGCGCCGCTCGCGCTGCACTTCCTCGGCCGGCGCGGCGCCATCGAACCGGTGTACCGCAACAACATCCAGGAGGTGCTGGAGTTCGAGGCCGGCCACATGCTGGGCGTGCTGGAGGAGGTGCTCCCGGAGTACGGGCTGGCGGTGCGTCCGCTGGGCCACGAGCCCTCGGTCCAGCGGCGGCTGGACGTCGCCGAGGAGGACTACTACCTGGGCAGTTTCGCGATCGTCCCGGAGGACGGACGGCCGCACCGGGAGGACACCGAGCTGTTCGTCCAGGCCCACCCGGGCGGGGTCGACGGCCTGCCGGCCGGCCTGTACCGCCTCGAGGGCGGCGAACTGACCAGGGTCTCCGACCAGGTGGTGGAGTCCCGGCACGTCATCGCGATCAACCAGCAGGTCTACCGGCGAGCGGGCTTCGGCGTCACCGCGGTGAGCCGGGCCACCGAACCGTGGCTGGAGTACATCGGCCTGGGCGTCCGGCTGCACCGGCTGCAGCGCAACGGGCTCGGCTTCGGGTTCATGTCCTCGGGCTACAGCTCGAAGAGCGGCCACCCGCTGCCCGCCGCCCGACGGATCGACGCGGTGCTGGCCGGGTGCGGCATCCCGGGCGGCGCGTCGTACTTCTTCCTCGGCGGCCGGGTGAGCGAGGAGCAGATCCGCAGCGAGGGCATGCGGGAGGACGCCGTGCACATGCGCGGCCCGGCGGAGCTGATCAGGGACGAGCTGGTCGCCCTGCTGCCGGACTACATGGTCCCCAACCGGGTGCTGGTGCTGGACGAGCTGCCGCTGACCGCCAACGGCAAGGTGGACGCCAAGGCGCTGGCCGCCGCCGAGCAGGTCAGGGACGCCGCCACCGGCGCGCCGTTCGTGGCGCCGGCGACGCCGACCGAGCGGCGGCTGGCCGGGATCTGGGCCGCCGCGCTGAAGTACGGGACCGTCTCCACGGCGGACGAGTTCTTCGCGGCGGGCGGCAACTCGCTGATCGCGGTGGCGCTGGTCAACCGGGTGAACCGGGAGTTCGGCACCCGGCTTCCGCTCCAGGTGCTGTTCGAGTGCCCCCGGCTCGCCGAGCTGGCGGCCAGGATCGACACGTCCGGGACCGATGCGGCCGGGACCGACGGCACCCGTACAGACGGCGCCCCGGACGGCGGGGAACCGGCCTCCCGGCTGGTGCCGCTGCACCGCGGCGGCGCCGGCGACCCGGTGTTCTGCTGGCCCGGACTGGGCGGCTACCCGATGAACCTGCGTCCGCTCGCCGGGCGTTCGGGCCGGCCGTTCTACGGCGTCCAGGCGTACGGCATCAACCCCGGGGAGACGCCGTACCCGACCATCCGGGAGATGGCGGCGGCCGACCTGGCGCAGATCAGAGCGGTCCGGCCGGAGGGCCCGTACACCCTGTGGGGGTACTCCTTCGGCGCCCGGGTGGCCTTCGAGGCGGCCTGGCAGCTGGAGCGCGCCGGGGAGCGGGTGGCCGCGCTGATGCTGATCTGCCCCGGCAACCCGGAGCTGCGACAGGCGGACGGGGAGCGGTACGGACGCGAGTCCTCCTACCGCAATCCGGCGTACCTGACCATCCTCCACTCGGTGTTCGCGGGCTCGGTCGGCGGGCCGGGGCTGGCCGAGTGCCTCGCCGAGGTGCTGGACGAGGACGGCTTCGCCGCCTTCGTGCACCGGAAGCTGCCGGAGCTCGACGAGGAGCTGATCCGCCGGGTGGCCCGGATCGTCGGGGAGACCTACGAGTTCGAGTACACCTTCCGCGAGCTGGCCGAGCGGCGGCTGTCGGCCCCGGTGACCGTCTTCAAGGCCACCGGTGACGACTACTCGTTCATCGAGGGCAGCTCCGGCTGGTCGGCCGCCGCTCCGGCCACGGTCCGGCTGGCCGGGGACCACTACGGCGTGCTGCGGGAGCAGGGCGTCGACGAGCTGGCGGCCGCGATCGCCGCCGCCACGGGCGGGAGCGGGGCCGGGAGCGGGGCCGGGGCCAGGAGCGGGGCCGGGAACACCTCCTGACCCCGCGACCGGAGGCGCCCTCACCGACGGGTGCGGCCTGCTGGCTGCGCGTCGAGCGGACCTCGGGCAGTCCCCCCGCTCACCCCCACCACTGCTCGGGCACCCCGGCCGGCCCCCGCCCGTCCTCGCCCGGGGCGTCGGGAGCGGCGACCCGGACCGGACGGGAGCCGGTGACGAGCAGTCCGTCCGGGCCGGCCGTCGCGACCCGGTAGCCGGACTCGCGCAGTACGGCGGCGACCGCGCCGGTCACCGCGGCCCGGATGCCCTCGGCGGGCGGCGGCTGCTCGGCCGCCGCCTGCTCGGCGGGCGGCCAGTCGATCAGCACCCCGTGCGGGCCATGGCCGATCCGCAGCCCGGAGGGCCCGCGGTCGATGTCGAAGCCGGCCCGGGCCAGGTCGGCTGTCACGTCCTCGAAGAGTTCCCGGTGATCCACCATTGGCGCAGCGTAGGCCCGGTCCCGCACCCTCCCCGGGCACGGCGCGCGCCAGAACGCCCCGGCGCGTCGTCAACAGCACCCGAGCGCAGCATCGGAGCGGGGCGGAGGGGGCCTGCGGACGCCCCGTCACAGCCCCGACACGGCCGACTCGCGGCCGGCTCACGGCCCGGTCGCTGCCCCGGGACCCCCCGGACGGGCCGACACGAGCGGCCGGACGGGCCGATGGACGTGCACAGTCGGCGCGCTCCCGACAGCATGACAGAGTAAGCGCTCCATCACTTTGAGCAACGGGGGCGGCGGGTCGCCGGATCCGCGCGCCGGACTGACGGCACCCCCGTATCGAGAGGTCCGATGATCACATCACTCCACCGGCCGGCCGTGACGCGGCCGGGCGTCCAGGACATGCCGCGGCGGACACCGGGGAGCCCGTCGTGAGAGCCGACCAGCAGTCGACCCCGGGGCCGGTCACCAGCACCCGCGCGGCGCCCGCCAACAAGGCGGAGGCGCTCGTCGACTGGGCCGACGGACGGCTCGGAATCTACGGCCTGTCCAAGTCCAATCTGCGCAAGATCTTCCCGGACCACTGGTCCTTCATGCTGGGCGAGATCTGCCTCTACACCTTCGTCATCATCATCCTGACCGGGGTCTGGCTGACGCTCTTCTTCATCCCGTCCATGGGCGAGGTGACCTACGCGGGCTCCTACGTTCCGCTCCAGGGCATCCCGATGTCCGAGGCCTTCGCCTCGACGATGCGGATCAGCTTCGACATCCGGGGCGGCCTGCTGATCCGCCAGATCCACCACTGGGCCGCGATCGTCTTCGTGGCCGCGATGTTCGTGCACATGATGCGGGTCTTCTTCACCGGCGCGTTCCGCAAGCCGCGCGAGATCAACTGGATGTTCGGCGCGGGCCTGCTGATCCTCGGCATGTTCGACGGCTTCATGGGCTACTCGCTGCCCGACGACCTGCTCTCCGGCACCGGCATCCGGTTCATGGAGGGCGCGATCCTCGCCGTGCCGATCGTCGGCACCTACCTCATGTTCTTCATCTTCGGGAGCCAGTTCCCCGGCCACGACATCGTGCCGCGACTGTTCACCGTGCACGTCCTGCTGATCCCGGGCATCATGCTCGGACTGCTGGTGGCCCACCTGATCCTGGTCTTCTACCACAAGCACACCCAGTTCGCCGGGCCCGGCCGGACCAACAACAACGTGGTCGGCATGCCGCTGATGCCGGTCTACATGGCCAAGGCGGGCGGCTTCTTCTTCCTGGTGTTCGGCACGGTGTCCGCGATGGCCGCGATCGCCACGGTGAACCCGATCTGGCTGTACGGCCCGTACCGCCCGGACCAGGTGTCCACGGACGCCCAGCCGGACTGGTACATGGGCTTCTCCGAGGGCCTGATCCGGATCATGCCGGGCTGGGAGATCGGCCTGTGGGGCCACACCCTCAACATGGGCGTGTTCGTCCCGCTGATGATCTTCCCGCTGGTGCTGGTGGCGATCTGGGCCTACCCGTTCCTGGAGGCCTGGATCACCGGGGACCGGGGCGAGCACCACATCGCCGACCGGCCCCGCAACGCGCCGGTGCGCACCGCGTTCGGCGCGGCCTGGATCAGCCTCTACCTGGTCCTGCTCGCCGCCGGCGGCAACGACCTGATCGCCACCCACTTCCACCTGTCGATCAACGCGATCACCAACGCCACCCGGATCGGCTTCTTCGTGGCCCCGGTGATCGTCTTCGTGATCACCAAGCGCTGGTGCCTGGGCCTCCAGCGCCGGGACAAGGAGAAGGTGCTGCACGGGCGGGAGACCGGCGTCATCAAGCGGCTGCAGCACGGCGAGTTCATCGAGGTGCACGCGGCGCTCCCGCCGGAGCGGCTGCACACCCTCACCGCGCACGACCAGCCGCAGCCGTTCGAGCTGCCGGCCGAGGTGGACGAGAACGGCGTGGCCCGCAGGGCCGGACTGCTAGCCCGCACCCGGGCCAAGCTGGCCCGCGGCTTCTACGGCGAGGGCAGCCAGATTGCCAAGCCGACGGCCGAGGAGCACCAGGAGATCAGCAGCGGCCACGGCCACCACTGATCCCGTCCGGCCCCGCCGTCCGCGGACCGCACGACCGGGCCCGCCGTACACCCTGGTGTACGGCGGGCCCGGTCGGGCCGG
>NZ_JZWY01000480.1:0-368 GCF_000966955.1 Streptomyces sp. NRRL S-495 | reverse complement strand
TCGTGCCGGCGGTGCGTCGGCCGGGCCGATGGCCGGTCGGCCGAGTCGGCGGTCGTCAGCCGTGCAGGGCGACCGGGACGACGGCGAGCAGGGCCACGGCGAACGCCACCGAGAGGCACACGGCCGCCCAGCGGGCGCAGATCCGGCGGCACTCGGCGCGGTAGCGGGCGGCCAGCGCGCGGCAGCGGCCCACCGCGCGGTCGACCACCTCCTCCGCGTACCGGAGGCGGTCCTCGGCGTACGCCTGCTCCAGGGCCTCCCGGTCGTCCGGTCCGAGCCAGGGGAAGCGGTCGGCGAAGGCCCGGGCGTCGCGCTGGGCCGCCGCGACCTCCGCCTCCCAGGCGAGGTAGCCCTCCAGCCGGGCGATC
>NZ_JZWY01000479.1:0-6070 GCF_000966955.1 Streptomyces sp. NRRL S-495 | reverse complement strand
CCCTCCAGCCGGGCGATCTCCGGGCCGGGGTCCACCGCCGGCCGGTCCGCGCGCGGGCCGGGCGGGCGCCCGGTCCGCCGCTTCGCCTCCGGCCGGGCGTCCCGCGCCTTCGGCGGACGCTGTCTGCCACCCATGACCGCTCCTTCTCCTGTGCCGTCCCGTACTGTCCGGTGCTGCTGCCGCCCTCCACCCCCTGGCGGATCGCTCCGAAATCAGGCAATCACTATCAGTGACCAAGCGGGCGGGCGGCCCCGACTCGCCGGGCCGTCCGGACCGCACCCGGCGCACGGGCGCGGCCGCGCGCCGGGGCGACTCCGGCGCACCCCGGAACAAACGCACACCCGGCTCCTCCACCGTGACGCCGTGGACACGCTCCGCACACAGCCGTGTACCATCGGCGATCGGTACGGCGCCCCGCCGCGCGCCGACCCGGACCGCCCCGGCCCCGGCCGGGGGGCGAACCAGGAGGTCAGCCATGCCCGACGCCGGTCGGTTCAGCGAATTGGGCGAGCAGGGCTCGCGCGCGGTCATGGAGGCCGCGGCCGTCCTGGAACGGGAGCTGTCCGCCGGGATCACCGACGCCAAGGCGGCGACCGCCCGGCTGACCGGCGAGCACCGGGTCGACCAGGAGGAGTTCGACCGCCTGGTGGGCCGGGTCTCGGAGAACACCCACCAGCTGATCGACGCGGTGAGCGAGCGGGTCCTCGCCAACACCACCGGCGAGGTGTCCGAGCAGGCCCAGCGGCTCGCGGCCAACGCCCACGACGTCCTCGACCTGCTGCTCGGCCTGAGCTCACTCGCTCCCGGCCTCGCCAACCAGGGCCTGCGGAACGCCTTCGGACCGCAGGGCGACCCGCGGGCCGCCGACGGCGCGGGCCCCGGCGGCGGCAAGGGCGCGGGACCGGACGAGCGGCCCCGGGGGTGACCACCGCGGCCGGACGCCCCGCCGTCGGCGCGCCGCTGGTCGAGCGCGTCCTGGCCCGGTACCGCGAGCGCACCCTCGCCGAACTCCTGCGCCACATCCCCGAGCAGAGCCCGCCCTACCTCTACGACCTGGCCGCCGACTACCCGACCCGCCCCTGCAAGGGCCTGCGGGCCGCGCTCTGCCTGGCCACCTGCGCCGCGTTCGGCGGACGGCCCGAGCGGGCCCTCAACCCGGCCGTCACGGTGGAGCTGTTCCACAACGGCTTCCTCGTCCACGACGACATCCAGGACGGCAGCGAGCTGCGCCGGGGCGAGCCCACACTGCCCGCCCGGTACGGCGTGGAGGTCGCGCTGAACGTCGGCAACGCGACCAACCTGCTCGGCCTGCGGCGGGTGATGGCCAACCGGCGGGCGCTCGGCGGGGAGCTGGCCTGGCGGCTGTTCGAGGAGACCGAGCTGATGTGCCGCCAGTCCCTGGAGGGGCAGGCCATGGAGATCGCCTGGATCCGGGACAACGCCTGCGGGCTGACCAGTGCCGACTACTACCGGATGTGCCTGAAGAAGACGTCCTGGTACACCTTCCTCTACCCGTGCCGCTCCGGCCTGCTGGTCGCCGAGGGGGCCGGTACGGACGCCGCCCGGCTGGACCGGTTCGGCTGGTACCTCGGCGCCGCCTTCCAGATCCAGGACGACGTGCTCAACCTGGTCGGCGCGGCCGAGGAGTACGGCAAGGAGATCGCCGGGGACCTCTGGGAGGGCAAGCGGACGCTGATGCTCATCCAACTGCTGGAGCGCGCCACCCCGGCCGAACGCGCCCGCGTGGTGCGGCATCTGAGCCTCACCCGGTCGCAGCGCGGCGCCGAAGCGGCCGAGGACGTGGCCTGGCTGCTCGACCGGATGACGGCCTACGACTGCGTGGCGCACGCCCAGGAGGCGGCGGCCGGACTCGTCGCGGCCGCCGCGCGGGAGATCGAGGCCGTGCTGGCCGGGGCCCCCGCGGCGGCGGACGGCGGGAGCGAACGGAGCGACGGGGGCGAGGACGCCGAAGAGGCGGCCGAAGAGGCCGCCGAGGCCCGCGCGTTCCTGCTGGCACTGCCCGACTTCGTGGTGGCCCGCGGCCGCTGACCCGTTCCCCGACCCCCGTTCGACGGCCCCCGTTCACCGCCCCTTCCTGCCGGTCCCGTCCGCCCCTGGGCGATGTCACCCCGTGTGCGTAAGATCCGGAACGTCGGTCCCGGACGGCGGGAACCGGCCGCGCGACGCCCCGCGTCACCGGGGGTGACGTCGCAAGGGTCGAGCTGGGGGTGGGGTGGCCGATGTCCGTACGATCGGGGCTGCGGGAACTCGAAAGGCTCGCCGGGCGGCTGCCGGCCGGGGCGGAACTCTACCGGCTGCGGCCGGACGGCCGGGTGCTGCTCGCGGACCGGCACGGCGCACGGGAGTTGGGACCGGAGGCCGCGCACGGGCCGGCCGGCGAGGAACTGCTGCGGTTCATCGACGAGGGCCAGTTCGCCCACTACCTGGTGGGTGACGCCAAGACCTCGCCGGAGCGGCCCTCGAACGCCACCTACAAACTGGGCATCGTCGCCCCGCGCAGCGCGTTCACCCCGCACGCGCACGGCGGCGAGCACCTGGTGCTCAGCCTCGGCCACGCCGCCTGCGGGCTGTACGACGCCGAGCGGCGCCGGGTGGTGGAGGTGCCGCTGACACCGGGGCTGCTGATACGGATACCCGAGCTGATGCCGCACTCCTTCGCCAACCGGGGCCGCGAGCCGCTCAACATCCTGGCCGCCAACACCGGGTACGGCATCGACCACGAGGACTACGCGATCACCGCGGCCGAGGCCGAGCGCCGGGCGGAGACCGAACTCGCCGAGGCGCTGCGGGCGGTGGAGCACGGGCAGCGGATCGGCACGGTCGGCCGGCGGGAGCGGCTGGCCGCCGGGCTGCGGCGGCTGGCGGCCACGCTGGAGGAGTCCACGCGATGAAGTGCCCGCGCTGCGAGACCGAGCTGCCCGGAAAGATCCGCACCGGCCGCACCTGCTGGAGCTGCCGGCAGCGGTTCGCGCTGGAGCCGAAGTACACCCGGGGGCTGCACGACCTGCGGCTGCGACGCACCGTCGAGCGGCTGGGCGACGGCGGCCGGGTCGTCCTGACGGTCCAGCAGCTCCGCGGGGCGCACCACGAACGCGGGCGGCCGCCGGTCCGGCCCCGCAAGGACCCTCCCGGCCGGCCGTCCGAGCCCCGGTTCGAGGGCGTCGGCGTGCTCGCCTTCTGCCTCGGCATGGGCACCGGGCTGGTCACCGTCGCCTACTTACTGGTCACCCGGCTGCCGGCCACGATCATCCTGGCGGCCGTGGCCGGGTTCTTCGGCCTGGCGATGCTCGGGGCGATGGCGCAGGACGCGGTCCGGCTGCTGCGGCGCAAACGGATCAGGGCCCGGTGGGAACTGGCCGAGCGGCAGTGGCAGTTGCGGCGCGAGCTGCTGCGGCGGCAGGAGGACGCCTGGACGACGCCGCTGGACAACCGCCCGGACTGGACCGACGCGGAGTTCCGGATCAAGGTCCTGAACCCCTGGGCCGAGGTCTACGGCGGCCTCCCGGCCGGGGTGGTCGAGGACGCCGCCGTCCGGCCCTCGGTACCGGACGGGTCGCCGGTGCTCGCGGTGCTCTGCCCGGACCGGACGGTCACCGCCTTCCTGCACGCCAACACCTTCGCCGTGCGCTACCGGGCGGTGATCGTCGCCTCGGCGGCCGAGCTGCCGGACGACCTGCCCGTGATCGTGCTGCACGACGCCTCCCCGCAGGGCCTGCTGCTGGTGCGCGAGGCCAGGGCCGCGCGGCCGGCCGTCCCGGTGGTGGACGCCGGACTGTCGGCCCGCACCGCGGTGGCGGCCTGGGACCGGGCCGTCCACCTGTACGAGCACCAGGAGCGCAAGCCCTTGGAGGAGCTGCTGGCGCGGCTGCCGGGGCTGTCCGAGCGGGAGCACAACTGGCTCGCCAAAGGGCTGTGGAGCCCACTGGTGGCGGTGCCGCCCAAACGGCTGCTGACGATGGCCGAACGGGCCGCCGAGCGGGCGCTGCACGGAAATGTCGGATTCCTCAGCTGGCCGGTGCCGGAGGTACCGCGATGATCTGCCCGCACTGCTCGAAGAACCTGATCCAGCGTGAGCGCACCAAGCGCCGCTGCTCGTTCTGCCGCAAGGAGTTCGCCCTCGACCCCAAGCTCGACGGCCTCGGGCTGCACGACGTCCGGATCCGCAAGGTCACCGAGAAGCTCTCCGACCAGGGCCGGCTGACCGTCACCGACGGGCAGCTGGCCTACGCCCTGCAACACCGGGGGCGGCCGCCGCAGCGGTTCCGGGGCGACAGGAACAAGGCGACCGGGCTGCTCGTCCCCGGGCTGATCGGGCTCCTCGCCTCCCTCGCCCTGCTCGACTCCGGCTTCGGCCAGCTGCTCGTCCTGGTCGCGCTGCTGCTGATCGGCCTCTCGATCCGGCAGTTCATGCTGGTCGGAGTCCCCGCGCCCGACATCTCGGTGCACTCCCGCTGGACCGAGGACGACTTCCGCAGCACCGTGCTGGACCGGTGGCGGGCCACCTACGGCGCCCTGCCGCCGGGGCTGGTGGACGGCCGGCTGGTCCCGCCCGGGCCGCCGCCCGCCGCCCCGGCCCTCGTCCTGCTCTGCCCGGACCGGACGATCACCGCCTTCCTGCGCGCCAACGGGTACGCCGAACGCCACCGCGCGCTGCTGGTGCACGACCTGCGCGAGGTCCCGGCCGGACTGCCGCTGGTGGTGCTGCACGACGCCTCGCCCCAGGGCCATCTGCTGGCCGCCGACGCACGCGCCGCCCGCCCCGGCCTGCGGGTGCTGGACGCCGGGCTGTCGGTGCGCACCGTGCTGGTCGACGAGACCAAGTACACGCTGCTGCGCGACCTGCACCGCCCGGAGGAGCTCTACGTCCGCCTGCAGCGGGCGGTGCCCGAGCTGACCGGCAGCCAGCGGACGTGGTTCGCCGAGGGCTGGTGGACCCCGCTCGCCGCGCTGGCCCCGAAGCGGCTGCTGGCGATCGCCGACCGGGCCGCCGAGCGGATCACCGCGCCGCCGGCACCCCGGGCCCCGACCGCGCTGCGGACCGGACCGGTGCGCTCCCCGGCGGCGGGACGGCCGGAGAACCCGCTGGAGACCCGTCGCCGGGCGCTCGCCGTCGGCTTCATGAGCTGGCCCGAACCCGAGGCGGACGACGCGCCCGGCGGGGCCGGCGGGGCCCGGCCGGACGGCCCGGACCTCGGCAAGGGCCCCGCGTGAGCGCGGGGACGACGAAAGGCAGGAACCCCATGACGCTGCGTCCGCTCCTGGACGGCGCGCTGACCGTCGCCGCCGGCCGGGCCGGGGCGCCCGGCGGGCTGCGGTACACCGAGCGGCAGCTCTACTACGAGCTGTGCCGGGTGCTCCAGCCGCTGCACGCCGGGCCGCGCCGGATCCCGTACACCCTGGCACCGCCCGTCCGGTACGCCCGGTTCGCCGCCGCGCTGGCCGCGCGCCGGGACGAGCTGCCCGGCCTGCTGCCGCCGGCCGCGCCCCGTCCGACCGGCCCCCGCGCGGCCGCCGCCGAGGAGCCCGACCTCTACGACTACGGGCTGCCCCGGCTGCTGGTCTGCCAGAGCCGGGAGATCGCCGCGATGCTGATCGCCAACGACCTCCATCTGGAGGCCGCCTGCCCGGTGCTCCCGGCCGACGAACTGCCGCTGGACGAGCTGCTGGTGGGCGCGCTGGAGCGGGCCGGCGGGGCCGTGGTGCACGTGCTGCACGATGCCAGCCCCTCCGGGCTTGCATGCTTCGAGCAGGTCAAAACCACGTACGGAGCAGCGGGGGCCGGGCCGACGGGCGTCCGGGTGCGCTCGATGGGCCTGGTGCCCCGGCACGCCGGCACCCTGCACCTCACCTCCGGGCGCGGGCCGCACGGCCATCGGGGACCGCTGCCCGCCGGGCTGCGCCCCGAGGAGCGGGCCTGGCTGGGCAGCGGCCGGACCATCGAACTGGCCGCCGTCGCCCCGGCCCGGCTGCTGCACACCGTGATCCGCCAGCTGCGCGGCGGCGGGACGGCCGGTCCGCGCCGCGCCCCGCTGCACCGGCGGGTCAGCGC
>NZ_JZWY01000478.1:0-6919 GCF_000966955.1 Streptomyces sp. NRRL S-495 | reverse complement strand
CTGCACCGGCGGGTCAGCGCCGTGCGCGGCAGCGGCTTCCTCAGCTGGCCGGCCGGCTGAACCCACGCTGCCCCGCTCCGCTCCCTGACCCGCTCCCCGACCCGTAGACAACTGCCCGACCTGCCCGAGTCTGTGAGGACCCCGCACCCATGAGCAACGCACGCCATCTCGGCTACCGCGACGAACTGCTGGCGGACGGCCAAGTCCACCGCCGGTACGAGGACGGCCGCAGCGAGTGGCGCCGGCGCGGCACCGACCGGCAGATCCACTGGCACGACAGCCTCGGCCGCTCCGGCACCGACGAGCCGCTCGGCCGCGACCTGGTGAAGCGGCGGTTCGCGGACGGCACCGCCGAGTACGGCCGCGACATCGGCTACGGCCGCACCGTGTGGGGCGGCGGTCTGGTCACCCTCAACCGCAGCTCCTTCGGCGGACGGCTCGGGGTGGTGGTCGGCGCCCTCGGGGTGGCCGGCGTCGCCGCGATCACCGCCGCCCAGCTGCCGCCCTTGGCCCTGTCCGAGGTCGAGGAGGAGGAACTGCGCCAGCAGGCCCGCCAGCAGACCTCCGGCGGCGGCGGTGACGGCGGCGGCAGCAGCAGCGGAAGCGGCGACATATCGGCGGACGACGACGGGTCCGGGGACCACCACGGGGACCCCGGATCCCCCGGCGCCACCGAGGACTTCGGCGACTGGGGCGACTCCGACGACGGCTGGGACGGCGACGACTTCGGCTGAGCCGCGCCACCCCGGCCGCCCCCGGCTGCCACCCGGCCACCCCGCCAGCCGCCCGCGGACCACCCGCGGGCCGCCGTCCGACGAAAGGCACCGCTCCACCATGCCCCGCTGCTGCGCCCTCGCCGGCCCCGACGCCGACCGGGCCCGCGCCCACCTCGCCGCACTCACCGGCGGCACCGCGCCGAACGGCGCCCTGGCCGCCCTCCTCCCCGCCGAACCCGGCTTCGCCACCGGCCCGTTCACCGTCGACGGCCGCACCGCCGTCGGCGAGGTGACCCTGCACAACCGGCCCCAGCTGCTCGCCGCCCTCGCCACCGCCGGCTCCCCCGTACCCGCGGACCTGCCGGACGGCGAACTGCTGCTCCGGCTCTGGCTGCGGCTCGGCACGGACGGCCTGCGGCAGGCCGACGGGATGTTCGCGCTCGCCGTCGTCGACGGCGCCGACCTGGTCCTGATCCGCGACCACGTGGGCGCCCGCACCCTGTTCCACGCCCGCGCCGACGGCTGCTGGGCCGCGTCCACCTCGCTCCGCGCCCTGCGCCACTGGCCCGCGCTCGGCACCGGCCTCGACCTGGCCGCCGTCCGCTCCTTCCTCACCTTCGCCTACCTGCCCGGCGAGGAGACCCTGCTGCGCGGCGTGCACGAGGCACTGCCCGGCCGGGTGCTGCGGCTCGCCGCCGACGGCAGCACCCAGCAGGAACCGTTCTGGGAACCGGCCGAGCGCCTGCCCGAGGGCGAGGCCCCGCCCGCCGAGGAGTACGCCCGGGAGCTGCGCGCCCTGCTCGAAGGGGCCACCGCGCGGAGGCTGCCGGCCGGCGGTCCGGTCGGCGTGCTGCTGTCCGGCGGCGTCGACAGCTCACTGGTCACCGCGCTCGCCGCCCGGCTGCACGACCACCCGGTGCACACCTACTCGATCAGCTTCGGCGATCGGCTGCCCAACGAGCTGGGGTACTCCGGACTGGTCGCCGACCACTGCGGCACCCGGCACCGGATCCTCACCGTCTCCGGCGAGGAGGTCGCCGCCCGGCTCGCCGACACCGTCGCCCTGCTCGACAGCCCGGTCGGCGACCCGCTGACCGTGCCCAATCTGATGCTCGCCGAGGCGGTCGCCGCCGACGGGATCACCGTCTCGCTCAACGGCGAGGGCGGCGACCCGGTGTACGGCGGCCCGAAGAACCTGCCGATGCTGGTCCACGAGATGCACCGCGACAACCCCGCCCCCGAGGTGCGGGCCGAGGCCTATCTGCGCTCCTACCGCAAGTGCTACGAGGACCTGCCGCTGCTGCTCACCGGCGAGGCCCTGCGGGCGCTGGCCGACGAACCGCAGCCGCGCCGCTTCGTCGCCCCGTACCTCTCCCCCGGGCCGATGCACTCGCTGCTCAACCAGCTGCTGCACTGCAACCTGCGGACCAAGGGCGCCCACCACATCCTCACCAAGGTCGAGCGGCTCACCGCCTCGCGCGGGGTGCAGGGCCGCTCACCGCTGTTCGACCGGCAGGTCGTCGACCACGCCTTCGCCACCCCGCCGACCCTCAAGCTGCGCGGCACGGTGGAGAAGTGGATCCTCAAGGAGGCCGTCCGCGACCTGCTGCCGGGCGCGGTCGTGGACCGGCCGAAGAGCGGTATGCGGGTCCCGGTCCAGCAGTGGCTGCACGGGCCGCTGCGCGACCTGTCCGCCGAACTGCTGCTCGGGCGCACCGCACGCGAGCGCGGCCTGGTGCGGCCGGACACCGTGCGCACCTGGATGCGCCGGGAGGGCACCCTGCTGCCGCGCCAGGGCGGGAAGCTCTGGCTGGTGCTCACCCTCGAACTCTGGCTGCGCGCCTACGACCTGTGATCCGGGTCGGGCGCGCCGCGCGTCCTTCCCACGCTCTCCTCGCTCTCCACGCTGTCCTCCCTTTCCACTGACCCGGCCCGGAGGCCCCGTCATGGCACCGTCCACCGTTTCCGCCGCCCCCGAACTCCACCTGACCGACCCGCGCACCGGCCACACCCGGGGCACCCTCGTCCCGGCGCGCTCCGAGCAGGTCGCCGAGACCGTGGCCCGGGCCCGGGCCGCCGGGCCGCGCTGGCGCGCGCTCACCCCGCGCGAGCGCGAGCGCCGCCTCGACGCGCTGGCCGACCTGATCGAGCGGCACCTCACCGAGTACACGGTGCTGGAGCAGGCCGGCACCGGGAAGCCCGAGGCCGAGGCCGCCGCCGAGGTCCGCGAGGTCGCCGACCTGTTCCGCTTCTACGCGGGGGCCGCCCGCACCGGCACCGCCCCCGCCGCCGGCCGCTACCTGCCGGGGCACGAGAGCTGGGTGCGCTGGGAGCCGGTCGGCGTGGTCGCGGCCGTCGTCCCGTGGAACTACCCGCTGCTGATGGCCGCCTGGCGCTGCGCCCCGGCCCTCGCCGCCGGGAACGCCGTGGTGCTCAAGCCCGCCGAGACCACCCCCGACTCGGCGGCGCTGCTCGCCGCCCACGCCGCCGAGGCGCTCGGCGAGGACGTGCTGACCACCCTGGCCGGTGACCGCGAGAGCGGCCGGCTGCTGGTCGCCGCCGAGGTGGACCTGATCGCCTTCACCGGCAGCGCCGCCGCCGGCGCCGACATCGCCGCCCGGGCCGGCCACCGCCGGGTCAGCCTGGAACTCGGCGGCAACAGCCCGGTCCTCGTCCTGCCCGACGCGCCCGGCCACACCTGGTCCGCGCTCGCCGCCGCGTGCACCTACAACGCCGGTCAGAGCTGCGCCGCGCCCGCCCGGGTGATCACCCTCACCGAGAACTACGAGCGGACCGTCACCGCCCTCGCCGCCGCCCTCGGCGACCGCGAGGCGGGCCGCGACTTCGGCCCGCTCAACAACCCCGACCAGGCCGCCCGGTACGACAAGCTGCTCGCCGCCTCCGCCGCCGGGCGCTCGCTGCCCGCGCCCGGCCGCGGCGACGGCCTCTGGCGTCCCGCCCGGCTGCTCGCGGACCTCCCGGACGACGACCCGGCGGTGGTGGAGGAGGTGTTCGGCCCGCTGCTGACCGTCCAGCAGGCCCCCACCGTCGAGGCCGCGCTCGCGCTCGCCAACGGGGTGCCGCAGGCCCTCGCCGCCAGTGTCTGGACCGCCGACCTGTCGACCGCCCTCGACCTGACCGCCCGGCTGGACGCGGGCGAGACCTGGATCAACTGCCACCTTGCCCAGAGCGCCGAGCTCCCGCACAGCGGCCGGGGCAGCTCCGGCCAGGGCATCGACCTGTCCACCCTCGCCCTGCACGAGTACCAGCGCCCCAAGACGGTGACCGCCCGCCTCCGCGACGGCGGCTGAGCCCGGGGCCGCCCCGGCGCGCGCGACGGGCCGCCCGCACGCGGGCGGCCCGTCGGAGGGGCTCAGGCGAAGGCGCCGGGGCGGCCGAGGGCGACCAGGCGGTGGTCCTTGGTACCGATGTAGATGCGCCCCTTGTCGGTGGCGGGCACCGAGAACTTGCTCACCGTGCCGATCGGGACGGAGCGGCGCAGCTTGAGCGTGCCGTCGACCGGTACGGGGTCGTACGCCCGCAGTTCGCCGCCCTCGCCGTACTTCCCGGTGCCGGACCAGATCACCCAGACCAGGGCGGAGCCGGTGCGGGTGCCGTCGGAGGTGACGACGGGTGAGCCGGACATCTTGAGGAAGTCCTCGGCGCTGGTGCCGGCGTTGCTCAGCTTCGGGAGGCCGGCGGCGGTCACCCCGTACTTGAGGGCGCGCAGCTTGCCGTAGTTCTCCACGGTGTAGACGTAGCCGCCGTCGCCGCCCCAGACCGCGGGGTGGCCCCACACGCCGCCGTAGGGACCGGTGAGGCCGACGACCTTGTCGGTGCCGTTCGGGCCCTGGCCGGTGCCGCCGAGGTCGTCGCGGTCGAGCAGGAAGATCCGGCCGTCCTTGCCGACCTGGACCATGAGGTGGGGGTGGGCGGCGGTGCCGAAGCCGGACGGGAGGGCGACCGGGCCGCCGGAGCCGAGGTCGGTGTCCTTCTTGTCGAGGGTGGCGTTGTTGGTCGGGCTGAAGAAGTCCGCGGGGGCGAAGCCGCCGTCCGCGTCGACGGCGAAGCGGATCACGGACTCGCCGAGGCCGCCGGGCGGGCGGTTGCCGGGGCCGGGGGCGGGCGAGGCGCCGGCGCCCTGGCCGTTGGCGGTGGTGAGGAAGAACCGGCCGGGGCCGTCGGACACCAGGCCGCTGCCGGACATCCAGACGGAGGCGCGCTGGGTGTCGGAGCCGGCGACGGTGGAGAACAGGGTGAGCCGGCGGGTGCGGGTGTCGAGGCCGGCCACCGTGCCGATGTAGTCGCCGATGCCGCAGAGCGAGCCGAAGCCGAAGTAGAGCCGGCCGTCGAGCAGCAGCAGTCCGGGGCGCTGGAGCGAGCGGTAGGCGTTGAAGGGCTTGCCGGGCGCGTTCACCGGGTCGCCCTGGACGGTGACGGGCCAGCCGCTGCGCTCGGCCCCGGTCCGGGCGTCGAGCGCGTGCACGTAGTGGTGCGGGTGGTGGTCGTCGGGGCCGTCGTCGACCTTGCTGGTGAGGTAGACGGTGCCGGTGGCGGGGTCGTAGACCGGGGTGGAGGTGGTGCCGACGTTGGGGCCGGGGTCGGAGCAGCCGATGGCGGCGGAGGCCCAGGCCGGGCCCATCACGCGGTGCCAGATGATCTTCCCGGTCCTGGCGTCGAGGCCGTAGACGTGGTTGGTCTCGGTGGCGACGACGACGGTGTCACCGATCACCAGGGGCTGGGCGAAGACCTGGCCGTCGAGCTGGGTGGAGAAGCGGACGCCGAAGTCGGACCGGTCGACCTCGGCCGGGCCGAGCAGCGGTTCGTCGCGGTCCCAGGCGGTGCGGTCGTTGCCGAAGGAGATGGTGGTGACGTCGGCGCGGGCGGTGCCGGCGGCGAGCGGGGCGAGCAGGGCGAGGCCGGTGAGGAGTGCGGCGGCGCGCGGCAGACGGCGGGTCGGGCGGGGCCGGGCGGCCGGGTGGGGGCCGGGGGTGGTGCGGTTCATGGCGCCATGGTTCGGCGGGCCGGGCGGGCCCACCAGCGGAAGTGGTCCAGTCGCGGTGCGGTACGGAATCATCGGCACGGGCGGAGTCGCGCGGACCATCGCGGACAAGCTGGTGGCGCTCGGGCACGACGTGACCCTGGGGTCACGCAGCAAGGACAACGAGGCCGCGGCGGCCTGGGCCGAGCAGGCGGGGCCGACCGGCCACCACGGCACCTTCGCGGAGGCGGCGGAGTTCGGCGAGGTCGTCCTGAACGCCACCCCGGGGACGGTCGCCCTGGACGCGCTGCGGGCGGCGGGCCCGGAGCGACTGTCGGGCAAGCTCCTGATCGACCTCTCCAACCCGCTGGTCTTCTCGCCCGAGGGCGAGCTGTCCCTGGACCCGGTGAACACCGACAGTGTCGGTGAGCGGATCCAGCGGGAGTTCCCGCAGGCCCTGGTGGTCAAGACGCTCAACACGGTGACCGCCCCGGTGATGGTGGACCCGTCCCGGCTCGCCGGCGAGCACAACATGTTCGTCGCGGGCGACGACGAGGAGGCCAAGGCGCGCACGGTGGCACTGCTGGGCACCTTCGGCTGGCCGGCCGAGTCGGTGATCGACCTGGGCGACATCACGGGCGCCCGGGCGATGGAGATGATGATGCCGTTCTGGATCCGGCTGATGCGGGCCTTCGGCACGGCGGAGTTCAACTACTCCTTCAAGCACGCGAAGTAGCCGCCCGGACGCGCCCCGCCCCCCTGCCGAGGGGGACGGGGCGCGTTCTCGTGCGGGCGTGCGGCTACCGGCGGCCGGTGGCGGCGTGCACCCGGTCGGCCGGGTCGTCCTCGACCGGTTCCGGGGTGCCGGCCGGGCCGGGCACCCGGACGGTGCCGACCGGCGGCCGGTCCGCTCCCCCGGCCCGGGCACCGCGCCCGCGCCGGCCTGCGGCGCGGGCGGCCTCGGCGAGGGCGAGCTGCCGGTCGGCCTCGGCCTGGATGGCGTCCTTGTCGCCGATCTCGGCGTCCGGCAGCGCGTCCGGGAGGATGTCCTCCAGCAGGCGCAGCGGCCGGTAGGCGAGACCGAGCAGGCCCCAGACCGCGAGCAGCAGGCCGACCACGACGAGCAGCAGTCCGGCGCCGCGGCCCGGTCCGGTGCCGATCACCAGGCCGACGGAGTCGGCGAGCGCGCCGCCGGGGCGCATCAGCGGCTCGAAGAGGGGAT
>NZ_JZWY01000477.1:0-2445 GCF_000966955.1 Streptomyces sp. NRRL S-495 | reverse complement strand
GCTCGAAGAGGTGATCGGAGAGCGGGCCGGCGGTGAGGAAGCCGAGCGGCATCATCGACATGGCGAGCATCTGGTTGGTGGCCAGGACCCGGCCCTGGAGCTCCATCCCGACCTTGGTCTGGATCAGCGACATCCAGTGCGAGTTGAGGATCATCATCGATCCCCAGAGCAGGAAGAGCCCGCAGGCGGTGAAGGCGGTCTCGGGGCGGCTGCCGGTGAGGACGGCGGCGAGGCCGACCACCGAGGTGAAGCCGATCATGCCGACGG
Source organism: Streptomyces sp. NRRL S-495 (assembly GCF_000966955.1). Lineage (NCBI taxonomy): Bacteria > Bacillati > Actinomycetota > Actinomycetes > Kitasatosporales > Streptomycetaceae > Streptomyces > Streptomyces sp. NRRL S-495. The sequence goes on along the minus strand of NZ_JZWY01000477.1, from coordinate 2,178 downwards.
AGCGGCGGCGGGTCCCGCCCCAGAGCCCCATGACCAGGGCGCCGACCATCGCGCCGAGGCCGCCGAGGGCGGTGATGACGCTGAGCTGGAAGGGCGTGCCGTTGGCCAGCACCATCGGGGTGACCAGCACGGTGGCGACGGCGAACAGGTAGTTGAACACCACGAAGAAGACCACCATGGCGACCAGGCTGTGCCGGCGCGCGATGTACCGCCAGCCGGTGACGACCTCCCGCCAGAGCGGCTCCTCCTGCTTGTCGAACATCGCGTTCGGGAAGCGGACCAGCAGCAGGCAGGTGACCCCGGTGAGGAAGGTCGCCATGTCGAACAGCACGACGCCGTGCAGGCCGACCAGGGAGACCAGCACGCCGCCGGCCAGGATGGCCATCATGTCGCCGGCGCCGGTGCCGAGTTGGGCGAGACCGTTGGCCTGGCCGAGGTAGCGCTTGGGCACCAGTTGGGTGATCGCGGCGAGGTAGGCGGGCCGTTGGAAGGCCGCGCAGGTGGAGCCCAGGCAGGCCACGATGTAGATGTGCCAGACCTCCAGGAGGTCGGTCCAGAGCAGTACGCCGAGGCCGAGCATGCCGGCGGCGGCCACGGTGTCCGTGACGATCATGATCTTGCGCCGGTCGACCCGGTCGGCTATCGCGCCGGCGATCGGCAGCAGCAGCACGGCCGGCAGCACCGCGATGAACGAGATCATCGCGAAGTCGAAGGCCGAGCCGGTCTGCTGGTAGACCCAGACGCCGAGGGCGAAGGTGGAGAGGCTGGTGCCGATCATCGAGACGAACTGGCCGATCGCGACCTTGGCGAAGGTGCCCAGTTCGGCCCTGGCGGCCGGGCGCTTCTCGGCGACCTGGTCGGCCACCTCGCCGGTGGCGGCGAACCCGGCCAGTACCCGGGCCAGTTCACCGGCCTGGTGCTTGAGGAAGTAGTGCCCGGCGCGCGGGACGACCGCGAGGTCCACGGTGTCGCCGAAGTGCTCCCACTCGGTGTACCGCTCCTGGTAGAGCAGGGTGGCGCGGTCCTTCTCGCCGACCACGCAGAGGATCGGGGCGTCGATCTTCTCCGGCCGCTCGTCCCCGTAGGCGCGGGTGTAGAACTCCTCGGCCTGCCGGACGTCGTGGCGCAGCGCCCGGACCAGGAAGTCCTGCTCGGCCTGGTCGTAGACGTCGGTGAAGCCGCCCATCGCGCGCAGGAACTCCAGGTAGCCGCGGTTGGACAGCGCCCGGTCGCCGGGCATCCGCCGGGCCATCCACTCGGCGAAGCGGCCGGGCAGCCGGGCGGCCGGGAAGGTGCCGCCGAGGGCGAGTCCGCGCAGGTCGACGCCGGCCGCCTCCAGCCGGGAGCCGAGGGCGGTGGCGAGCGCCCCGCCCAGGCAGTGGCCGTAGAGCAGCACCGGGCCGTCGACCTGCTCCAGCACCTGGGCGGTCAGGGTGTCGGCGAGGGTGTCGAGTTCGGCGAGTTCGTCGTCGGGGCGGCTCGGGTCGTGGCCGGGCAGCTCGACGGCGTAGAGCCGGTGGCCGACCGGCAGCGCGTCGGCGAGCGGCTGGAAGGTGATCGGGCTGCCGCCGCCGTAGGGCACGCAGACGACGTTCATCCGGGCCGGCGCGTTGCCCCGGGTGAGCTTGTGCAGCAGGGTGCGCGGCCCCTCGTCGGCGGTGCCGCCGGCCCGGGCGTCGATCAGCGCGGCGAGTTCGCGGACGGTGGGGTGCTGGAACAGGTCGATGACCGACAGGCCGTTGCCGATCAGCCGGACGGCGTGCACGGCGGAGAAGGAGTCGCCGCCGAGCGCGAAGAAGTCGTCGGCGGCGCCGATCTCCTCGGTCGCCAGGACCTTCAGGTAGGCGGCGGCCACGGCGTGCTCGGTCTCCGTGGTGAGCTCGCCGCCGCCGGCGGCGGGCTGGACGGCGGCCGGCTCGGGCAGGGCGGCCCGGTCGACCTTGCCGTTGGCGTTCAGCGGCAGGGCGTCCAGGACGACCAGGGCGGCCGGGACCATGTAGTCGGGCAGCCGGGTGCGCAGCGCGGCGCGCAGTTCGCCCGGGTCGGGCGCGGCGGCCGGGTCGGCGGGCACCAGGTAGCCGACCAGGGAGCCGGTGGCGCCCTCGCCCCGGGTGACCACCACGGCCTCGCGGACCTCGGGGCGGGCGGTCAGCTCGGCCTCGACCTCGCCGATCTCGA
>NZ_JZWY01000476.1:0-3478 GCF_000966955.1 Streptomyces sp. NRRL S-495 | reverse complement strand
GACCTCGCCGATCTCGACCCGGAAGCCGCGGATCTTGACCTGGTGGTCGATCCGGCCGAGGAACTCGATCGCGCCGTCGGGGCGGCGGCGGACCAGGTCGCCGGTGCGGTAGCAGCGGCGGCCGTCCACCTCCAGGAAGCGTTCGGCGGTGAGGTCCTCGCGGCCGAGGTAGCCGCGGGCGACGCCGCCGCCGGAGACGTACAGCTCGCCGGGGACGCCGACCGGGACGGGGCGGCGGCGGGCGTCCAGCAGGTGTGCGGTGACATTGCCGAAGGGGCGGCCGAGCGGTGCGGTGACCGCGTCGCCGAGGTCGGCGGGGACGGGCGCGCCGAGCATCGAGACGGTGGTCTCGGTGGGCCCGTAGTGGTTGTGCAGCGCCAGGTCGGGCCGGGCGGCGCGGATCCGGGCCACCAGGTCGGGCCGCAGCGCCTCGCCGGCGCAGATCAGCAGCCGGGCCGGGAGGATCGCGTCGAGGCCGGCGCCGTGCGCGGCCAGGCCCTCCAGGTGGCTGGGGACGAGCTTGACGGCGTCGATCCGGTGCTCGGCCGTGTAGGCGGCGAAGGCCTCCGGGTCGGTGGCCTGGTCGCGGGTCAGCAGGTGCAGGCAGCCGCCGCCGGTGAGCGCGCCGAACACATTGGTGGTGCCGAGGTCGGCGGCGAAGGTGGAGACCAGGGCCCAGTTCCAGCCCGTCTGGTCACCGCCGACGCGCTCGCGCAGGCCGTGCAGGTAGTTGCGGTAGTTGCGGTGCTCGACCGCGACGCCCTTCGGGGTGCCGGTGGAGCCGGAGGTGAAGAGCAGGTAGCAGAGGTGCTCGGGGCGGACGTCCACCTCGGGCGCGTCGGGCCGTTCGGTGCCGTCGGGGACGACCACCGGGTGGCCGCCGGTGAGGCGTCCGCGCTGGTCCTCGGTGGTGACGACGGCCGCGACGCCGGCGGCGTCGAGCAGGGCGTTGATCCGCCCGTCCGGGTAGATCGGGTCGAGCGGCAGGTAGGCGCCGCCGGCCTTGAGGATGGCGAGCATGCCGACGACCAGGGCGGCGGAGCGCTCGACCAGCAGGCCGACCGGGCGGTCCGGGCCGACGCCCTGGGCGCGCAGCCGGTGGGCCAGCGCGTTGGCGCGCCGGTCGAGTTCGGCGTAGTCGAGGACCTCGTCGGCGCCGCGTACGGCGGGCGCGTCGGGGGTGCGGCGGGCCTGCTCCTCGACCAGGCCGTGCAGGGTGCCGCCGAGGTCCCAGCCGCGCGGGGCCTCGTCGTGCCACTCGACGAGTTGCCGCTGCTCGGACGGGGTGAGCAGCGGAAGGTCGGCGAGCGGGCGGTCGGGGCCGGCGGCCATCGCGTCGAGGGTCGTGGTGAGGTGGCCGAGGAAGCGGCGGACGGTGGGCTCGTCGTACAGCTCGGTGCGCCAGATCAGGTCGGCGGCGAGTTCGCCGCCGGTGTCGACGACAGCCACCGAGAGGTCGAACTTGGCGGTGTCGGTGCCGATCGGCCGCCAGTGGACGGTGTGGCCGGGCAGCTCGGGGCGGGCCTCGGCCTGGTTGTGGACGTTCAGCAGGACCTGGAACAGCGGGGTGTGGGCGAGTTCGCGCTCCAGGCCGAGCGCGTCGATCAGCCGCTCGAACGGCAGGTCCTGGTGGCCGTAGGCGCCGAGGGTGGCGTCCTTGACCCGCTCCAGGAGTTCGCGGACCGTCGGGTCGCCGGAGAGGTCGGTGCGCATCGCCAGGGTGTTGACGAAGCAGCCGACCAGCGGCTCGGTCTCGCTGCGGGTGCGCCCGGCGATGGGGGTGCCGACGGTGACGTCCTCGCTGCCGGTGTACCGGCCGAGGACGGTCTGCAGGGCGGCCAGCAGCACCATGTAGACGGTGCTGCCGGTCCGTTCGGCGAGGGCGCGGATCCGGCGGGTGCGCTCGTCGCCGAGCGCCTCGGTGAACCGGGCGCCCTCGGTGCCGGCGACGGCCGGCCGGGGCCGGTCGGCGGGCACGGTGACGGTGGTGGCGGCGCCGCGCAGGCGCTCCTGCCACCAGGCCTGCTGCCGGTCGAGTTCGGCGGCGAGCTCGGTCCGCTGCCAGTGCGCGACGTCCGCGTACTGGACGGGCAGCGGCTCGAAGGCCGGGGCCCGCCCGGCGCGGCGGGCGCCGTAGGCGGTGGCGAGGTCGCCGAACAGGACGCCGATCGACCAGCCGTCGGCCGCGATGTGGTGCAGCACCAGGCTGAGGACGGCGCCCTCGTCGGTGCGCAGCAGGGCGGCCCGCAGCGGCAGGTCGGCGGCCAGGTCGAAGGGGCGGCGGGCCTCGGCCGCCAGCCAGTCGTCGATCCGGTCGGTGGGGACGTCGGCGGTGGTGAGGACGAGGCCCTCGGCGGGTCTCGGTTCGGGGCTGACCTCGCCGTCGACGGTCGGGTAGACGGTGCGGAGCACCTCGTGCCGGGCGAGGACGTCGGTGAGCGCGGCGGCGAGGGCGGCCTCGTCGGGCTCGCCGTCGAGGTGCAGGGCGAGCGGGATGTGGTAGGCGGCGCTGTCCGGTTCGTACTGGGCGAGGAACCACATCCGGCGCTGGGCCGAGGACAGCGGGGGCGCCGTGCCCTCGGGGCGCGGGGTGATGGTGCGGTGCTCGGCGCCGCCGGCCGCGGCCGCCGCCTTGGCGGCCTTGGCCTTGGCCAGGCGGCGGCGCAGCAGTTCCTGCCGACGGGCGGCCTGGTCCGGCTGCGGGGCCGGTTCCTGGGCCGGTTGCCGGTCCTGCTGCGGGGCCGGTTGCTGGGCCGGGGTCGGCCCGGTGGTGCTGTGCTCGGTCATGCGGTCTCCCCCGTCAGGGCGCCGGTGTCGCCGGCGGCCGGGCATGCTTCCAAGGTCCCGGTCCTGCCGGTGTCGCCGGCGGCTCGGGGGTGGGTGGGGCGGTTCACAGGGTGCTCCCGGCGGTCTCGTCGAGGCCGTCCAGGTCGCCGAGGTCGTTCAGGTCGTCGAGGTCGTCGATCTCCGCCAGCAGGCGCTCCTCGACCCGGCGGGCCAGCGCGGCCAGGGTGCGGTCCTCGAAGACGGTCCGCAGCGGCAGTTCGGTCTCGAAGGTGTCCCGGATCCGCGCCAGCAGCCGGGTGGCGAGCAGCGAGTGCCCGCCGAGGGCGAAGAAGTCGTCGTGCCGGGAGACCCGCTCGACCTTGAGGACCTCGATCCACAGGTCCGCGAGCAGTTCCTCGCAGTCGCCCTCGGGCGGGGCGCCGGCCCCGCCGAGCTGCGGCACCGGCAGCGCGGCCCGGTCGACCTTGCCGCCGGGGGTCAGCGGCAGCGCGTCGAGCAGGACGAGCCCGGCGGGCACCATGTAGTCGGGCAGCCGCGCGGTCAGCGCGGTGCGCAAGGCGTCCTCGGTCAGGCCCGGGGCGACGGCGTAGCCGGCCAGGGCCGGTCCGGCCGGGGTCTCGACGAGCCGGGCGGCGCCCGCGGCGACCCCCGGCAGGGCGGTGAGCGCGGCCTCGATCTCGCCCAGCTCGAT
>NZ_JZWY01000475.1:0-604 GCF_000966955.1 Streptomyces sp. NRRL S-495 | reverse complement strand
AGCTCGATCCGGAAGCCGCGCAGCTTGACCTGGGCGTCGGCACGGCCGTGGTACTCCAGCCGGCCGTCGGCCCGACGGCTGGCGAGGTCGCCGGTGCGGTACATCAACGCGCCGTCGGTGCGGCCCGGTTCGGCGGTGAAGCGCTCGGCGGTCAGCTCGGGCCGACCGTGGTAGCCGAGCGCGACGCCCGCACCGGCGATGCACAGCTCGCCGACGCCGTTGACCGGGACCGGCTGTCCGGAGCCGTCGAGCAGGTGCAGCCGGGTGTTGGCGACGGGCGCGCCGAGGGCCACCACGCCGCCGTGGGCGGCGAGTTCGGGGGTGACCCGCTGGACGGTGGACCAGACGGTGGTCTCGGTCGGACCGTAGAGGTTCCACAGGGCGCCGACCCGGCCGAGCAGGGCGCGGGCGAGGTCGGCGGTGAGCGCCTCGCCGCCGCACAGCGCGGTCAGTCCCGGGCGGCCGGCCCAGTCGGCCTCCAGCAGCGTCCGCCAGGTGGCAGGGGTGGCCTGGAGGTGGGTGACGCCCTGCTTCTCCACCCAGGCGCCGAGCGCGGCCCCGTCGGTGGCGGTGGCCCGGTCGGCGATCTCCACCCGGGCGCCGG
>NZ_JZWY01000466.1:0-269 GCF_000966955.1 Streptomyces sp. NRRL S-495 | reverse complement strand
GCTGCGGTGTGCTGCTGGTGGCGGCGGTGCGGCGATGGCGCGGTGCTGTGGCGACGGCGGGGCCACCGGTGGCGGCGGTGCTGCCACCGGTCGCGGACCTGCCGTCGGCGGCGGTACTGCCGATGGCGGCCGGGACGCGCGGACCGGGACGGCCGGCGCGGCGAGTGTGCTGGACGGGACCCCGGACGGACCCCGGAACGGGACCGGCGACCGGAACTCCCCCGCTCCGCCCCGGACCCCCGTGACCCCCTTGCCGCGCCCCCTTGTTG
>NZ_JZWY01000465.1:0-20105 GCF_000966955.1 Streptomyces sp. NRRL S-495 | reverse complement strand
GGCCAGGCCCTCGCCACCGAGCAGCGCACCGCCGCCCTGCTCGCCACCGAGCCCCGGCTCGCCGACCTGCTCTCCCTGACGCCCTACCAAGAAGATGCCGAGGAGGACGCCGGCTTCCTCACCCCCGCCGTCCTCGACCGCAACGCCGAGTACCTGCGCGAACTCCTCGACGAGTCCATCGCGACCGCCGAACGCACCCTGTTCGACCTGCGCACCGCCGCCGCCGACGACTCCCGGATCCTCGCCGCGCTCGGCGACGGCGGCCTGCTGCCGCCCGGACCTGACGTGCTCGCCACCGTCGAGTACCTCGCCGAGCACGGCATCCCCGCCCTGCCCGGCTGGCGCTACCTGGCCCAGTCCGTCGACCCGGCCGACCACGAGGCGATCCTCGCCGCCCGCCCCGAACTCGTCGACGGCGTGGTCGTCACCGACCCGAGCTCGCTGGAGCGCGCCCGCGAGGCGCTGGGCTCCGCCGCCCTGCTGCCCCGCTCCACCGTCGCCGTCGGCGCCGCCGCCTCGCTGATCGCCCCGATCACCGACGAGCCGGCCTTCTTCCTCGTGCCGCCGAACCCGGCCATGCACGACGAGTCCGCCGCCGACGACGAGCGCCGCGAACTGCGCGCCCGCGCCACCGCCCGCGAGGAGCACATCCGCGAACTCGCCGCCCGCCTCGGCGGCGACCGCGCGCTCGCGGCCCGGCTCGCCTCCTGGCACGCCAGCTGCCCGCCCGGCACCCTCGCCGAACGCGCCGCCGCCGCCGAGGCCGCCCGCGAGCACGCCGAGCAGGCCGCCGCCGCGCTCGCCACCCTGCGCGCCGACCACGACGAGGCCGAGGCCGACCACGCCACCGCGGCCGCCGCCCACGAGGAGCACCGGGAGGGCGCCCAGCGCGCCCGCCGCCGCGCCGACGCCCTCTCCGGCCTCGCCTTCCGGCTGCGCGAGCGCGCCAACTGGAGCCGCCGCCGGCGCGAACTCGCCGAGGATGCCGCCGAGTGCGACCGCCGCCGGACGCTGTGCGCCGAGCGCGCCCGCACCTGCGACGAGGACCGCCGGGCCGCCCAGCGCGCCGCCGACGACGCCCGCCGCACCGCCCGCACCCTGCGCGCCGAGCGGGCCGAGATCGCCGCCGCCGAGCAGTCCGAGGAGCCCGCCGACACCGCCCCCGCCGCGCTGCCCGCGCTGCGCGAGGCCTACCGCTCCGCCTCCCAGCTCTACGAGAAGGTCGGCGTCGGCGCCGACCTGCGCGCCGAGCAGGCCCGCGCCGAGGGCGACGAGGCCGCCGCCGCGACCGAACTCGACCGCCTCACCAACAAGGTCCGCACCCGCGCCGAGGAGCTGCTCGGCAGCCCCGACGGCGCCGACGGTCCGGCCCGCCAGGCCGCCGCCGCCCGCGCCGAGGAACTCGTCGCCACCATCGAGGCCCGGGCCGCCTCGGCCAGTGAGCAGCTCGGCCGGCTCCGCGGCGAGGCCGAGCGCTCCGCCCCCGCCGACGGCGAGGCGCACACCGAGCTGCCCGAGGAGCTCGTCCCCACCGACCCCGAGCACGCCCAGACCCTGCTGCGCACGGCCACCGGCCGGCTCGCCGAGCGCCGCGAGGCCGTCGACACCGCCCGTACCGCGGCCGCCGACCTCCAGCGCACCTTCGACGCCGCCCAGTCCGCCGCTGCCGACTTCGACGAGCACGCCGGGCAGCTCCGGGACGGCCTGCGCGAGCAGGAGGAGGACGGCCCGGCCGTCGAGCCGTACCTCGGTCCGCTCGCCGACGCCCGCACCGCCGCCGCCGAGGCCCGCCGCGCCCTGCGCACCGCCGCCGGGGAGCTGTCCGCCGCCGAACTCGCCGTCCGGGACGCCTCGGACGCGCTGGTCCGGCACGCCAACGCGGCCCGCTACGAGGCCGTCCGCACCCCGGCCCGGCAGCAGATCCGCGAACTGCCCGCCTCCGCGCTGCCCGACCACGCCGCCAACTGGGCGGTCGCCTTCGCCCCCCGGCTGCGGGTGCTGACCGACGAACTCGCCCAGCTGGAGCGCAACCGGGGCTCGATCGTCGACCGGCTGCGCGGACTGGTGGAGTCCTCGCTGACCACCCTCCGCGCCGCCCAGCGGCTCTCCCGCCTCCCCGAGGGGCTGGGGGAGTGGTCCGGCCAGGAGTTCCTCCGGATCCGCTTCGAGGACCCGGACCACGCGACCCTGGTCGAGCGCCTCGGCGAGGTCATCGACGAGGCCACCCGCGCCGCCGTCCGCAAGAACAGCGACCTGCGCCGGGACGGCATGTCGCTGCTGCTGCGCGGGGTGGCCGCCGCGATCGGCCCCAAGGGCGTCTCGGTGGAGATCCTCAAGCCGGACGCGGTGCTGCGCGCCGAGCGGGTCGGCGTCGGCCAGATGTCCGACGTGTTCTCCGGCGGGCAGCTGCTCACCGCCGCCATCGCGCTCTACTGCACGATGGCCGCGCTGCGCGCCAACGACCGGGGCCAGTCGCAGCTGCGGCACGCGGGCACCCTGTTCCTGGACAACCCGATCGGCCGGGCCAACGCCACCTACCTGCTGGAGCTCCAGCGCGCGGTGGCCGACGCCCTCGGCGTCCAGCTGATCTACACCACCGGCCTGTTCGACACCACGGCGCTGGCCGAGTTCCCGCTGGTGATCCGGCTGCGCAACGACGCCGACCTGCGGGCCGGCCTCAAGTACATCTCGGTGGAGGAGCACCTGCGGCCGGGGCTCCCGGCCCCGCAGGACCCGGACGGCCCGGCCGTCCACGGCGAGATCACCGCGACCCGGATGTTCAAGCGTCCGGCGGAGGTTCCCGCCACGTCCTGATCGGCCTACGGTGGACCGCATGCTGACGATCGTTCACTTCAGTGACATCCATCTGGGCCAGGACCACCACGGCGACGCGGGGGAGCGGGCCCGGCGGCGGGCCGAGCAGGTGATGGCGTACGTGGACGCCCTGCCCGGCCCGGTGGACGCCGTGCTGGTCACCGGCGACCTCGCCGACAACGGACTGCCGGCCGAGTACCGGGAGGTCGCCAAGGCGCTGACCTCCCGGTACCCGGTGCTGCTCTGCCCCGGCAACCACGACATCCGCGAGCCCTACCGCGAGGTGCTGCTCGGCGAGGAGCCGTCCGGCGGCCCGGTGAACCGGCTGCACGCGCTGCCCGGTGCCGACGTGCTGATGCTCGACTCCTCGGTCCCCGGCCGGCACGACGGCCTGCTCGACGAGGAGACCCTCGGCTGGCTGGACCGCACGCTGGCCGAGGGCCCGGCGGACCGTCCGGCGCTGGTCGCCTTCCACCACCCGCCGGTCACCCTGCACCTGCCGTACGTGGACCCGATCCGGCAGTTCGGCGAGGAGCGGCTGGCCGAGGTGCTGGGCCGTCACCCCCGGGTGCGGGCGCTGCTCTGCGGCCACGCGCACACCGCGGCGGCCACCGTGTTCGCCGGGCTCCCGCTGCTGGTCGCGCCGGGCGTGGTCTCCACCGTGCCGCTGCCCTGCGAGGGCAGGGCGGAGATCATCTTCGACCAGCCGCCGGTGATCGCCTTCCATCTGCTGGACGACGACGGGCGGCTGACCACGCACTACCGGGTGGTCGCCCCCGCCTGACGCGGTCCGGGGCCGCCGCCCGGGTGGGGCGGCGGTGTCCCGGGGCGCTGCGGCGGCTGCCCGTACGGAGGTTGCGGCTGCGGCGCCCGGGGGCGCGGCTGGGACGGCGTCGGGGAACGGGGCTGGGACTGGGCCTGCGACGGCTGCCGGTACTGCGACGGGCCGGCCGGAGTGCGGCTGCCGCCCATCGGCGAGGCGGAGTTCGGCGCGCGCACCCGCTGCGCGGCGACCTGGCGGGAGATCAGGATCTCCAGCAGGCACCACATCGTGCCGAACACCCCGAGCCCCATCGCCATCAGCGCCGGAGTCATCAGCCAGCTGTCGGCGTACGAGGACAGCGCCGCCACCACGATGCCCACCAGCGTGAACGCCAGGCAGAGCACCGCGCGGACGACGGCGGTCCGCACCTCGTCGGGAAGTCGGCGGCGACGGCGGGCGGTTGGCATCGGGCGACCCCCAGGCACGGAGCGGCGGCGGACGAGCGGCGGACGGTACGGCGGGCCAACGGCGGGGCGGGCGCCGTGAACACGCCCCCGCGCTCCACTCTGCCCAGTCGTACCCGGACTATGCGCACGAATCCCCCGAACTGATGCCAAATCGTGTGATCCGGCTCGGACCGTACCGAACGGCCCGCCGAATCCCCGGCGCGCTCAGCCGAGTTGGTGGTTCAGCTCGGTCAGCGCGCCCTCGACGATGGTCCGCATCGCCTGCTCGGCCCGCTCGGAGTCCCCCGCGCAGACCGCCTCGGCGACCTCGCGGTGCAGCCGGATCGCGTACGGCTCCGGCTGATGGGGCATCAGATGGTACTCGGTCCGGCCGGTCAGCACCGCGCCGACGGTGTCCCCGAGATGCGCGAACATCTCGTTGCGCGAGGCCTGCAGCACGGTGGAGTGGAACTCGATGTCGTGCCGGAGGAAGGTGGCGAGGTCGGCGGCGCGCGCCGTCATGGTCAACTCGACCGCCAGCGCGCTGAGTCGGCGCCGCTCGTCGTCGGTGGCGTGCCGCGCGGCGAGCGCCGCCGCGGCCGGCTCCACGGCCAGCCGCAGCGAGCCGAGCGAACGCAGCTGCGCGGAGCGGTCGGCGCCGGCCAGCCGCCAGCGGATCACCAGCGGATCGAAGACGTCCCAGCCCGACCGGGGCTGCACGGTGATGCCGACCCGGCGGCGGGAGGCCACCAGCCGCATCCCCTCCAGGATCCGGACCGCCTCGCGGACCACCGTCCGGGAGACGCCGAAGCGCTCCTCCAACTCCTCGGCGCGCAGCACGGTGCCCTCGGGGAGCTCCCCGGACGCGATGGCCGGCCCCAGTTCCGCGAGCAGTCGGCCGGGCAGCCCCTGGATCTCCATCCGGCCAGCCTAGTCCTCCGGAGGTGCCCCCACCTCCGTGCCCCCGGTCCCGCCACCTCCACCCGCCCGGCAAAAGTATGACGATTTGGTTTCCGGCACTTGAATACGTCATACCTTTGAGGCGATAGTGGCGGCCAGGCAACGAAGGAGCACCACCTCATGGCTCTCAGCGTCGAGAACCAGGACACCCCCCGCGCGCCCCTCACCGTCGTGGTGATGGGCGTCTCCGGTGTCGGCAAGACCACCCTGGCCCGCCTGCTGGCCGAACGCCTCGGCCTCCCCTTCGCCGAGGCGGACGACTTCCACCCGCCCGCCAACATCGCCAAGATGTCGGCCGGCATCCCGCTGGACGACGAGGACCGCGCGCCCTGGCTGCGCGCCGTCGGCGCCTGGCTCGGGGAGCGCGCCGAGGCCGGCACCGGTGGCGTCGTCACCTGCTCGGCGCTGAAGCACGGCTACCGCGACATCCTGCGCGCGGCCTGCCCGGACGCCTGGTTCCTGCACCTCAGCGGCCGGACCGGACTGGTCGAGGACCGGCTCGCCCGGCGCACCGACCACTTCATGCCGCCGTCCCTGCTCGGCTCGCAGTACGCCGCCCTGGAACCGCTCGGCCCGGACGAGCGCGGCGCCGTCCTGGACATCGGGCCGAGCCCCGAAGAACTCGTCGAGAAGGCCGCCGCCCTGCTGCGGCCCGTCAATGGAGACCTCGCGTGACCCCCACCCTCACCGTGCTCGCGGCCGCCCCACCGGTCCTCCCGCACACCGACAGCGACGGCCGGCTGCTGGTCGCCGTGCTGCTGGCCATCGGCGCCATCGTGCTGCTGATCACCAAGCTCAAGCTGCACCCCTTCCTCGCCCTGACCCTCGGCTCCGGGCTGCTGGCCGCCGTCGCGGGCGCGCCGTTCGACAAGCTGCTCAGCAGCTTCTCCACCGGTTTCGGCGCCACCGTGGCGGGCGTCGGTCTGCTGATCGGCCTGGGCGCGATGCTGGGCAAGCTGCTCGCCGACTCGGGCGGGGCGAACATCATCGCGGACACCGTGCTGTCCCGGTCCAGGACCAAGGCGCTGCCCTGGGCGATGGCGCTGATCGCGGCCGTGCTCGGCCTGCCGCTGTTCTTCGAGGTCGGCGTGGTGCTGCTGGTCCCGATCGTGCTGCTGGTGGCCCGGCGCGGCAACGTCCCGCTGATGCGGATCGGCATCCCGGCACTGGCCGGCCTCTCCGTGCTGCACGGCCTGGTGCCCCCGCACCCCGGCCCGCTGGTCGCGGTCGACGCGCTCAAGGCCGACCTCGGCGTCACCCTGGCGCTCGGCCTGCTGATCGCCGTCCCGACGCTGATCGTCGCCGGTCCGCTGTTCGCCCGGGTGGCCGAGCGCTGGGTCGGCCCGCTGGAGATACCGGAGACCGACACCCCGGTGGAGCCGGCGAAGCGCGAGCACACCCCCTCCTTCGGCGCCGTGCTGGCGACCATCCTGCTGCCGGTGGTGCTGATGCTCGGCAAGGCGCTGGCGGACGTCGTGATCGACGACCCGAAGGCGCTGCCGCAGCGGGTGCTCGACTTCGTCGGCTCCCCGCTGATCGCGCTGCTCGCCGCGACCCTGCTCGGCATGCTGACCCTGGGCCGGGCGGCCGGCTTCGACAAGGCCCGGATCTCGGAGACCGTCGGCTCCTCGCTCGGCCCGATCGCCGGCATCGTCTTCATCGTCGGCGCGGGCGGCGGCTTCAAGCAGACCCTGATCGACGTGGGCGTGGGCACCGCGGTCAGCGACTGGTCGTCGAAGTGGCACATCCCGGCGCTGCTGCTGGGCTGGCTGATCGCGGTGCTGATCCGGCTCGCCACCGGTTCGGCGACGGTCGCCACCATCACCGCGGCCGGTATCGTCGCGCCGCTGGCGGCGGACATGTCGTCCACCCACGCGGCCCTGCTGGTGCTCGCCATCGGCGCCGGCTCGCTGTTCCTGTCGCACGTCAACGACGCCGGCTTCTGGCTGGTGAAGGAGTACTTCGGGATGAGCGTCGGCCAGACCCTGAAGTCCTGGTCGGTGATGGAGACGGTGATCTCGGTGGTCGCGATCGCCCTGATCATGCCGCTCAGCCTGATCGTCTAGCCGGGCCGTCGGCGCGAGGACGCGGCAAGGGCGGGTGCTCCCGAGGGAGCACCCGCCCTTTCCGCCGTTCACGGCCGCGTCAGCGCAGCAGGACCCGCCAGGCCCCGCCGTCGGAGTCGGAGCCGGAGCCGTCGGAGTCGTCGGGGCGGAGCGTCAGCTCCTTGACCCGGCCGCTCCCGTGGAAGGTCAGCCGTACGGTCTGCCGGTTCGCCGGGTCGTCGCCGAAGTCGGCGCTGACCTCCCCGGCGGCGTCGGCCCCGTACGTCCGGATCCACTCCTCGGCCGCCGCCCGGCGCGCGTCGGCCGGGCCCTCGGCGGCGGCCAGCTTCACCAGCCGGTCCGCCGAGCCGTCGGCCAGCCGCCACACCACCTGCTGGACCAGGCCCAGCGTCTCCGGTACCGGGTAGCCGGTGACCCGGAGGTGCGGATGGGCGGCGTAGTCGGCCGCGTGCTCCAGCCGGGCGTTCCCGGCGCCGCTCGAACAACCGGCCAGCAGGGCGGCCGAGAGCACGGCCGCCAGCGCGGCCGTCACCGGCCGCCCCGCCGCCATCAGTTGGTCCCGAGCGGGCGGACGACGACGAACCACTCGATCGGGTCGTTCTTCTGCCGGTACCACGCCAGCACGTCGTTCAGGGTGGTGACACCCTGCCGGCCGTGCTGGCGCAGCTCCATCCGGGCACCCCAGCTGACCACCACGGCGGCGTGGTTGATCCGGCTCTCGTTCTTCCACTTGAAGAAGACGATGTCACCGGGCCGGGCGTCGGAGGTCCAGCGGAGCCAGGTCGAGTACCGGTTGTACATCAGGTGCCGGTGCAGGTTGGCCGCGCCGGCCCAGGTGTAGCTGCGGTTGATCCGCCAGCCGAACATCCAGTAGTCGTTCGTCCACCAGGCGCTGTCCCAGCTCTTGTAGCCGTAGCGGAAGCGCATGCCGCCGCCGTAGTACAGCGCCTTGGAGACGAAGTTGGTGCAGTCCTGCCCGTAGTCCCACTTGATCCCGACGTTGCGGCGGGCCCAGTCGGCGGTGCCGTTGTAGTTGTAACCGGCCTGGACGGCACCGGAGGCGGGCTGCGCGGGCTGGACCGGGAAGCCGTTGGCGTCCAGCGGGACGGCCTTCTGCGCCTCCGCCGGGTCGGTCGGCGTCGCGTCCGCGACCTCGACCTGCGCCTGCGCGGCGGCGGTGGAGGACAGCTTCTGCTGGGCCGCGAGGTCGTCGGCCTCGGAGACCAGCACGGCGGCGGTGCCGACGGTGAACTCGAACCGCTTCGGGCCCGCGCTCTCGCTGGGCGAGTCCACGCCGTCGGCCCGGATCATCACGGTGTCCTTGACGGTGGCCCGCACCACGACCTTGCCGGCCGTCTGCTGGTCGACCACGACGTCGGTCAGGGTGACCGCCGCGGCCGCGTACTGCTGGCCCTGGGTCGCCAGCGCCTCGCGGTTGGCGACCAGCGAGGCGTCCTGGGTGGCCAGCAGGTCGACGAAGACGCTGCCGTGCGCGGCCTCGGCGGCCGCCTCCGGCACGGTGAAGCCCGCCCGCATCTTGACCTTGTTGCGGGCGTCCAGGTACTCCTGCACGTAGCCGCGGTACTGGTCCGGGCCGCCGGCGGTCGGCGTGCCCTGCACCACGGCCGAGGCGACCGGAGCCGCGGCGCCGAAGCTGTTCCGGGCGGTCACCACCGCACGGTACGACTTGGTGTTGTCCAGGCCGGTGAACGCGGCCCGGATGTCGGCGGTGGCGATCTCCTGGACGAGCACGCCGGCCGAGGTCTCGACCCGGACGGTGTAACCGACGTCGCCGACCGAGCCACGGTCGGTCGGGGCGTTCCAGGCGACCACGAGACCGGTGTCCCCGCCGGTGGCGGTGACCAGCTCGGCGGCGCCCGGCGCGGTCGGCGCCAGGTAGTCCAGCGTCAGCTTCGGGCGCTGCGCCGGGTCGGCGGCGGTGGCGGAGAAGTACCGGGCGACACCGGTCGAGCCGGTGGCCGGGCGCAGGGCCAGCCCGTAGGCCTCGCCCTTCTCGATCCAGGAGCCGGCCAGTGCGGCCAGGTCGGTCTCGGACAGCTTCGCGGCGGAGGCGTAGCTGTCGACGCCCGCGGCGGCGACCAGCGCGGCGCCGCCCTGGGCGGGGGCCCAGGCCGATCCGAGCTGGAACACGTCGACCGAGGTCTCCTCGCAGCCGGGCGTGCCGGCGGCGCAGTCCGAGCGGGTCAGCGCCAGCTTGCCGCCGACCACCCGGGAGCCGGCCGGGACGGCCGACAGGTCGGGCTTGAGCCAGCCGGTCCAGCTGCTGCCGTCCGGGGTGGTGCCGATCCGCAGCTCGGCGGGGTCGGCCGCCGGGCAGGCGCCGGTGTCGCAGCCGCCGCCGGCGGTGGCCGCCGAGGCGTCGGTGAGCGTGGCGCCGGTGAACGAGACCGAGGTCGCGGCCGGCGGGACCGGCGGGGCCTGGACCCGGACGGCCAGCGGCTGGTCGGCGCTCCAGGCGGAGCAGCCGACGGCGGTGCAGGCCCGGGCGGCCCAGGTGTAGTCGGCGCCGTCCGTCAGGGCGCCGGTCGGCACCTGGACGGTGGCGCGGCTGCCGCTCTCGGTCCACGCGGGGGCGAGCGCGGTGGGCAGCGGCTGTCCGTTCGAGCCCTTGAGCACGAACTCGGTGCGGACCCGGCCCTGGTTGGGGTTGGTCGCCAGGGCGGAGAGCACCGGCGTCAGGGTCTTGTCGGCGCCGGTCTGGAGCGCGGTGGGCACGTCCGGCAGCGGGCTGACGGTGAAGGTCACCCAGGGGGACCAGGTCAGGTTGTAGTGCAGTCCGTCGTACGGCGAGCTGCGGAAGCGGTAGGTGTGCCCGTACTCCAGCAGCCCGGCCGGGACGGTGACCTCGGAGGGGGTGCCGCTGGGCACGTAGCCGGAGACGTTGACGGCGCCGACCTGGGCCCCGGAGATGGCGTCGACCAGCTGGAAGGTGCCGGTGACCTTGTCGCCGTCGGGGTCGACGAAGGTGTCCCGGAGCACCGGGGTGGTGGTCTCGACCCGCCAGGTGCCGGTGCCGTCCTGGAGGTGCCGTCCTGGAGGAACGGCGGGCCGGCCTGCTGCTTGGTGCCGGTGCGCGGGCGGTAGTTGTAGTTCACCGTCAGCTTGGGCACGTTGCTGGAGGCGTTGGCGGAGTTCACCTCCTTCCAGTACTTGGTGGAGACCTCGTCGGGCGCGCGCAGGCCCATGCCGGAGGTGCTGTTCTTGGCCGAGGCCCAGGTCTGCACGAGGTCGGTGACGTTGGCGTTGATCCAGCCGTCACCGCCGCAGGCGTCGCGGCCCTTGGTCTCGGTGGAGCTGCCCTTCTTGGCCTTCCAGGCCGGCTGGGCGGTCCAGCGGGAGGCGGTGGACGCCAGCCCGGTGTCCCAGACCTCCCAGGTGTAGGGCTGGCAGTCGCTGTTGCCGGAGTGGAAGTTGTACAGCGACAGGGTCGCGCTGGAGACCAGCGCGTCGGCGATGCCGGCGGTGTTCCAGTTGATGAACGCCCGGGCCTCGCGGGAGCTGCCGTCGGCGTTCTTGGTGCCGGAGTTGCCCCAGTAGATCTCGGTGTCGGCCGACCAGTCGACCGTCTCGCCCTTCTGGACCCGGGTGTCGAAGGCGTTGCCGAGACCGGCGGTCGCCGGGTCGACGGTCACCGGGTAGACGGTGGCCGGGTCGGCGAGGAAGGCCGCGTCCGGGGTGAAGACCAGGTCGACGGTGTCGCCGTGCTGGACGACCTCCAGGCCGACCCGGGCCTGCCGGGGGTGCTCGCTCGATCCGGGCGTGGTGGTGGCGTCCCACATCACCGGCGCGGGCAGCACGGCGCGCTTCTGGCCGTTCTTCCGGTCGGTGAACAGCACGCTGCCGTCCGGCTGCGCCTCGGCCTTGGTGCCCTTGGCGCGCAGCGGCATGGTGTAGGTGTAGCCGTGTAGGTGTAGCCGCCAGTGGCCGGGCGCTGCTTGAGCAGCACGAACTGCTCGAAGCCGGTGCGGGTGGCCTCGACGACGAGGTCGCCGGCGCCGTCGCCGATGGCGTCCCGGTAGGTGGCCCGAGTGCCGTTCAGCTCGGGCTTGGGCAGGCCGCCGCGCCACTCCAGGGCGAGCTGGTCGTCACCGGAGCCGAGCGAGACGAGGGTGCGGGCCGCCTCCGCGCCGGCTGCCTCCGCGCCGGCCGGCGCCGCCTGGAGGGCCTTGGACTCGGCGAGCGAGCGGGGGCGCTTGCCGCCCGCGCCGGCCAGCTTGAGGCCGTTGGGGTGGGCGGCGGGCGCCACCGAGCCGTCGGCGGCGGTCTTCAGGGTGAGGTCGACGTCGGCCCACTTGCCGTCGCGCAGGAAGCGCACCGGGCCGGCCGACAGTTCGGTGGTGAGGGTGCCGTCCGGGTTCGCCCAGGTGGTGGAGGTCTCGTCGCGCTCGGAGACGGCCTCGATCCGCTTGCCGGTCTTCTGCGCGGCGGCCCGGGCGGTGCCGATGCTCAGCCCGGGGTCGAGCGGGGCAGCCGTGGGGGGCTTGCCGGGGGTGGGCTTGGCCTGTGGCTTGGCCGCGAACGCGACCGGTGCCCCGGCGCCGAGCACCAGGGCCAGGGCCAGCGCGGCGGCCGGTGGACCGCTCAGGGTCCTTCTTGAGACATGCATGGGGGCTCCTTGACTCGCTCTTGAACGGGAGCGATGCGCGGAGCATAGGAAAGATCAAATGGCAAGCTGATCATGACAAATGGTGCAAAGCATCCCATTGCCTGAACATTTCCCGGGAATGGTGATCCGATCGAGACGCACCGTACGCGAACGGCCACGCTTCGACGTTCCCGCAGGTCAGGGGGACGGCGGGGCGGTGGCGACGGGCGGTGGCGGGCGGGCACGCCGAAGGGCGGGCACCCCCCGCTCCGGGGTGCCCGCCCTGCGAATCGGGTGACCGTGCCGGTCACCCGCTCCGTCCTACTTGGTCCCGTCCTACTTGGTCCCGTGCTTCGCCAGGAAGGTCTCGACCTCGGCCCGGATCTCCGGGGTGTCCAGACCGCGGACGGTCATCGTGGTGCGGCGGCGCAGCACGTCGTCGGCGGTGTACGCCCACTCGTTGGCGGCCGCGTAGGCGACCTGCGCCCAGACGTCCGGGCCGTCCTCGTGGATCGGCCGGCCCAGCTCCGGGTTCTCGTCGATCATCCGGGCGATGTCGAAGGACAGCGTGCCGTAGTGGCTGGCCAGGTGCTTGGCGACCAGCGGCTCCATCCGCGAGCCCGGGTCCCGGTCGATCAGCAGGCGGTGCGCGACGGCGTTCGGCGCGCCGACGCCCGGCAGCGGGACGGTCGGGGCGATCGGGGACATGTCCTCGCCGAGGGAGGTGCCGGGCACGTGGGCCAGCTTCTCCAGCACGGTGCGGCCGATGTGGCGGTAGGTGGTCCACTTGCCGCCGGCGACCGACAGCATGCCGCCCTTGCCCTCGGTGACGACCGTCTCGCGCTTGGCGGCGGCGGTGTCGCCCGGGCCGCCGGGCAGCACCCGCAGGCCGGCGAAGCTGTAGGTGATCAGGTCGCGGTCGATGTGCTCGTCACGGATCGCGTGCGCGGCCTCGCCGAGGATCTGGTCGACGTCCGCCTCGGTGGCCCGGACGTCCTTCGGGTCGCCGGTGAACTCCTCGTCGGTGGTGCCGAGCAGGACGTGGTCCTCCCACGGGATGGCGAAGGAGACGCGGTACTTGTCGATCGGGATGGTCAGCGCGGCGCGCCACGGCGAGCGGCGCTTGACCACCACGTGGGCGCCCTTGGACAGCCGGATCGACGGCGCGGCGCCGGTGTCCTCCATCCGGCGCAGGTGGTCCACCCAGGGGCCGGTGGCGTTCAGCACCAGGCGGGCATCGACGCCGAACTCGGTGCCGTCCAGGCGGTCCTTGAGCTCGGCACCGGTGACCCGGCCGCCGGTGAAGCGCAGGCCGGTGACCTCGGCGTGGTTCAGCACGACGGCGCCGGCCTCGACCGCGGCGCGCACGGTCATCACGGCGACCCGCGAGTCGTTCATCTGGTGGTCGCCGTAGACGGCCACCGAGCGCAGGCCCTCGGTGCGCAGCGCGGGCACCTGCTGGGCGGCGTGCGCGGCGGTGGAGACCCGGCCCATGCCGTCACGGAAGGCGGAGAGCGCCGAGTAGAGGAAGACGCCGGCGCCGAGCTTGGGCGCGCTGTGCGGGCCGCCCTTGTAGACCGGGACGAAGAAGGTCAGCGGGTTGACCAGGTGCGGGGCGACGTCGGTGGAGAGCACCCGGCGCTCCTTGTGGTTCTCCGCGACCAGCTTGACCGCGCCGGTCTGCAGGTAGCGCAGACCGCCGTGGACGAGCTTGGAGGAGGCACTGGAGGTGGCACCGGCGAAGTCGCCGGCGTCGACCATGGCGACCTTCAGGCCGGCCTGGGACGCGGTCCAGGCGACGGCGGTGC
Source organism: Streptomyces sp. NRRL S-495 (assembly GCF_000966955.1). Classification (NCBI taxonomy): domain Bacteria; kingdom Bacillati; phylum Actinomycetota; class Actinomycetes; order Kitasatosporales; family Streptomycetaceae; genus Streptomyces; species Streptomyces sp. NRRL S-495. Next base: position 6,642 of record NZ_JZWY01000465.1, on the reverse strand, counting down.
CGAGGATGCCGCCCCCGATCACCAGCAGGTCGTAGGTGGCCTTGCCGAGCAGCTCGCGGGTCTCGGCGCGGGAGGCGGTGCGGCCGGCGGTGCGCTCGGCGCCCAGGGTCGGGATGGTTGCCATGGTGTGTGTACGGCGCGCGGGTCGGGCGGCGCCGTTACTCCTCTCGGTGTGCGTACGGCCTCTGTGCGGAGAGACCGGGTCGGCCCGGTGCGGCGGGCCGGTGAAACGGGAGCGGGCCGGCCGGGGCACTGGGCCCCGACCGGCTTCGCGATCAGTTGTTCTCTTCCTCCTCCACCCAGCCCATGGTGCGCTCGACGGCCTTGAGCCACTTCTTGTACTCGCGGTCCCGGGTGGCCTCGTCCATGCGGGGCGTCCACTCGGCGGCGCGGTGCCAGTTGGCCCGCAGGGTGTCGAGGTCGTTCCAGAAGCCGACCGCCAGGCCCGCCGCGTAGGCGGCGCCGAGGGCGGTGGTCTCGGCCACGTACGGGCGCTCGACCGGGGCGTCCAGGACGTCGGCGATGTTCTGCATGAGCAGGTTGTTGCTGGTCATGCCGCCGTCGACCTTGAGGGCGGTGAGCTCGACCCCGGAGTCCTTCTGCATGGCGTCGACGACCTCGCGGGTCTGCCAGGCGGTGGCCTCCAGGACGGCCCGGGCCAGGTGGCCCTTGGTGACGTACCGGGTGAGTCCGGCGATCACACCGCGGGCGTCGGAGCGCCAGTACGGGGCGAACAGGCCGGAGAAGGCCGGGACGAAGTAGGCGCCGCCGTTGTCCTCGACCGTGTTGGCGAGGGTCTCGATCTCGGCGGCGGTGGAGATGATGCCGAGCTGGTCGCGCAGCCACTGGACCAGCGAGCCGGTGACGGCGATCGAGCCTTCCAGGGCGTACACCGGGGCCTGGTCGCCGATCCGGTAGCCGACCGTGGTCAGCAGGCCGTGGTACGAGTTGACGATCTTCTCGCCGGTGTTGAGCAGCAGGAAGGTGCCGGTGCCGTAGGTGGACTTGGCCTCGCCCTCGTTGAAGCAGGTCTGGCCGAACAGCGCGGCCTGCTGGTCGCCGAGCGCGGCGGCGACCGGGACGCCCGCCAGGTCGCCGACGGCCTCGCCGTAGATCTCGGCGGAGGAGCGGATCTCCGGGAGGACGGCCATCGGCACGCCCATCGACTCGGCGATCTCCTCGTCCCAGGCCAGGCTCTTGAGGTTCATCAGCATGGTGCGGCTGGCGTTGGTCACGTCGGTCACGTGCTTGCCGCCGTCGACACCACCGGTGAGGTTCCAGATGACCCAGGTGTCCATGGTGCCGAAGAGGATGTCGCCGGCCTCGGCGCGCTCGCGCAGGCCCTCGACGTTGTCCAGCAGCCAGCGGATCTTCGGGCCGGCGAAGTAGCTGGCCAGCGGAAGGCCGGTCTCGCGGCGGAAGCGGTCCTGGCCGACGTTGCGGCCCAGCTCGCGGCAGAGCGCCTCGGTGCGGGTGTCCTGCCACACCAGCGCGTTGTGCACCGGCTCGCCGGTGTTCCTGTCCCACAGGACGGTGGTCTCGCGCTGGTTGGTGATACCGATCGCGCGGATGTCGTCCTTGGTCAGGCCGGCCTTCTCCAGCGCGCCGCGGACGACCGACTGCACCCGGGTCCAGATCTCGGCGGCGTCGTGCTCGACGTAGCCGGGCTGGGGGAAGATCTGCCGGTGCTCCTGCTGGTCGACGGAGACGATCCGGCCGTCGGCGCCGAAGATGATGCAGCGGCTGGAGGTGGTGCCCTGGTCGATCGCGGCGATGTAGTTGCCAGTGGAGGTCATGAGGGTCCTCGGCTCAAGAGGTTGGCGGGGGGCGGTGGGCCTGACTCTCAGGTCAGTCCCCGTGCTCGGGTGGGGCGGAAACCCGGGGGGATCAGAACGCGGCGTGGTACAGGCCGCCGGCCAGCAGACCGCCGATGATCGGACCGGCCACCGGGATCCAGGCGTAGGACCAGTCGGAGCCGCCCTTGTTGGGGATCGGGAGCAGCGAGTGGACGATGCGCGGACCCAGGTCGCGGACCGGGTTGATGGCGTAGCCGGTCGGGCCGCCGAGCGAGAGGCCGATGCCGACCACGGTGAAGGCGACGATCAGGATGCCGGTGCCGGAGAGGCCGAGGCCCTTGGTCAGGCCCTGGGTGAGGATGGCCAGGCAGAGCACGAAGGTGCCGATGATCTCGGTGAGCAGGTTCTGGACCGGGTTCCGGATCTCGGGGCCGGTCGAGAAGATGCCGAGGGTGGGCTCCTGGTTGGCCTGGAACTGGCCGAGGTAGGTGAGCCACACGAAGACGGCGCCGATCATCGCGCCGAGCAGCTGGGAGCCGAGGTAGATCGGCACCTTGCTCCAGTCGCCGCTGTCGACGGCGAGGGCCAGGGTGACGGCCGGGTTCAGGTGGGCGCCGGACTTCGGAGCCGACATGTAGGCGGCGATCATCACCGCGAAGCCCCAGCCGAAGGTGATCGCCAGCCAGCCGGCGTTCAGGGCCTTCGACTTCTTGAGCGTCACGGCGGCACAGACGCCACCGCCGAGAAGTATCAGGGCGGCGGTGCCGAGGGTTTCGCCGACGAAGATGTCGCCGTTGGAGAACGCGGACACAAAGACTCCCTTGTCCATATGGCCCGGAGGTGCGGGTGGGGGCAGGGGCCGGGCGGATCGCTGGGCGGGTGAGCGCTCTGTGGGATGGATTCGCACGGCCATCGTTCGACAATGTCGACCGTCATGCGGAAGCTTCCTCCCCGGGTCGCCCTCTCGTCAAGGCCGGGTTACGCAGCTGTGACCCTTGGCTCGCCGCGCTACCCGTAGTCACTGAACGGATCATCGCAATTTTGGACAAAACGGTAAGGCGCGGACGGGCATTTCGCCCGTCCGCGCCTCAGCGTGAACGTTTTCCTGTGGTACTGCGGGCCCGCGGCCGGGCGGCCGGGAACGGTCCGAACCGGGCGGAACCGGGCCCTCGGCGCGGTCAGAACCGCCCGGCGCCCAGATCCCGGGAGATCGCCCTGGCCGCGCTGCGCACCGAGGCGACCAGCGAGGGCTTCACGAAGCCGTCCTCGCAGACCCGCTCGACCGCGCCGCTGATGCAGACCGCGCCCACCGGATTGCGGCGCCGGTCCTGGATCAGCGCGCCGATCGAGGCCACGCCCTCCCAGGTCTCCTCCACCGCGTCGGTCCAGCCGCGCTCACGGGTCAGCGCCGCCTCGGCGTCCACGTCCGCGGCCTCGGTCAGCGTCCGCGCGGTGTACGACTCGAACGGGCCCTCGCCCAGCTCGCCGCGCGCCACCGGGTCGTAGGCCAGCAGCACCTTGCCCAGCGCGGTCGAGTGCAGCGGCTGCATCGAGCCGACCTCCAGCACCTGCCGGGTGTCGTCCGGCCGGAAGACGTGGTGCACGATCAGCACCCCGCGCTGGTGCAGCACGCCCAGGTAGACGGTCTCCCCGGACGCCCTGGCCAGGTCGTCCGCCCAGACCAGGGCCCGGGCGCGCAGCTCGTGCACGTCCAGGTAGCTCTGGCCCAGCCGCAGCAGCTCGGCGCCCAGCTGGTACTTGCCGCTCTCCGGGTCCTGCTCGACGAAACCCTCCTGCTGGAGGGTGCGCAGGATCCCGTGGGCGGTGCCCTTCGCCAGGTCCAGCGCCGTCGCGACCTCCGACAGGCCCAGGCGGCGCTCGCCGCCGGCCAGCAGACGCATGATCGCGGCGGCCCGGGAGAGCGACTGGATCGGGCCGGGCATTGGTACCTCCGCGCGGACAGGCGGTCGACATTGTCGACCGCAGTGGTAACGGCACGAGTCTGCCAGGCCGTCGCCGTTCCGTGCACCTTCCCCCTCGGTAACCTGCGTCGGCCGACCCGGTCGTGCGCCCGCGCACCGCCGCCCGTCAGGTCCCGGCGTCCTACCGGCCGGTGCCCTTCCGGCCCACGCCCTGCTCCCCGACGTCCTGCTCCCCGACGTCCTGCTGGCCGGCGTCCCGCTCCCCGGTCGCGGCGGCCACCCCGGCGGCCACCGCCCGGATCCCGGCCGGACCGACCCGGCAGCAGCCGCCCACCAGCCGCGCCCCGTCCGCCAGCCAGCCCGCCACCCTGGCCCGGCCGTCGGCCCGCGGAGCCCCGGCGGCCCCGAAGGTCGGCTCCCCGCACCACTCCCCGGCCGCCGCGTCCCAGCCCTCGCCGCTGTTCGGATACACCACCACCGGCTTCCCCGACACCCGCGCCGCGAGCGCCACCGCCCGGTCCGCCTCCTCCGGCGCGCAGCAGTTCACCCCGACCGCCACCACCTCCTCCACCCCGGCGGCCAGCGCGAAGGCCTCCGCCAGCGGCTGCCCGGCCCGGGTCCGCCCGTCCGCCGCGGCGAACGACAGCCAGACCGGCACCCCCAGCCCGCGCACCGCCCGCAGCAGCACCCGCGCCTCGTCGACGTCCGGCACCGTCTCCAGCGCCAGCACGTCGGGACCGGCCGCCGCCAGCACCTCCAGCCGGGGCCGGTGGAACGCCTCCAGCTCGGCCGGCGTCAGCCCGTACCGGCCCCGGTACTCCGAGCCGTCCGCCAGCACCGCCCCGTACGGGCCCACCGAGGCCGCCACCCACCGGCGCGGCCCGGGCAGTCCGCGGGCCGCCTCCCGGGCCAGCTCCACGCTGCCGGCCATCAGCCGGGCGGCCGCCGCCCGGCCCACCCCGCGCCGGGCGAAGCCGGCGAAGCTCGCCTGGTAGCTCGCGGTGATCGCCACCCGCGCGCCCGCCTCGAAGTACGCCCGGTGCGCCGCCACGACCGCCTCCGGCGCGTCCGCCAGCAGCCGGGCCGACCACAGCGCGTCCGTCAGGTCGAACCCGGCCGAGGCCAGCCGTTCGGACAGCCCGCCGTCCAGTACCAGCGGCCCAGCGGCCCGGCCGCCAGCGCGGCCGCGAAGTCCGGCGGGGCTGCCGAGTCCGGCGGGGGAGGGGCGGCGGGAGCGGCGGGCCGGTCGGCCCCGGCCTGGTCCATCACGTCCTCCTCGGGGCGGTCGGCGTCCCGGCTGCTCCGGAGGACGCCCTGGTCACAGGGTAGGAGCGGCCGGCCCGGGCCGGGGTGGAAAACCATTTGCCGCAGAGTCAAGGGATCGCTACGTTGTGCTCAGACCGAGAAGGACGGCCGCCCGTCGCCGCGGGCCCGGCGGGGGAGAGGAGCGTGCAGCGTGGACACCACCGAGCAGGAGTGGCTCGCCGCCTACGATCCGCGCGCCTTCACCCCGGTCGCCGTCACCGTGGACGTCGTCGCCCTGACCCTGCGCCAGGGCCGGCTGCACGTCCTGCTCGTCGAGCGCGCCCTCCCGCCCTACCAGGGGCGCTGGGCCCTGCCCGGCGGCTTCCTGCGGGCCGGTGAGGAGAGCCTCGACGACGCCGCCGCCCGCGAGCTGGCGGAGGAGACCGGCCTGCCCGGCACGGTCGGCGCCGAGGCCGCCCTCAGCCGGATCCACCTCGAACAGCTCGGCAGCTACGGCGTACCCGACCGCGACCCGCGGATGCACGTCATCTCCGTCGCCTACCTCGCCTTCGCCCCCGACCTGCCCGACCCGCAGGCCGGCAGCGACGCGGCCCACGCCGCCTGGCACCCCGTCACCGACCTCGACCTCCGGCCCGTCGGCCGGTCCGAGTCCGCCGGTGCTCCCGCCGACACCCACGGGGGTGGCGTCGGCGGGAGCACCGGCCCCACCGACCCGGGGCGGGAGCACCGGCCCAACCGACCCGGGGCAGCCCACCGAGCCCGCCGGTCAGGCCGAGCCCCCGGCCGCGGGGGCGCCCACCCCGATCGAGCTCGCCTTCGACCACGCCCGGATCCTCGCCGACGGCCTCGACCGCGCCCGCGCCAAGATCGAGTACAGCCCGCTGGCCACCGCCTTCCTCCAGCACGACTTCACCATTCCCGAGCTGCGCGCCGTCTACGAGGCCGTCTGGGACGAGAAGCTCCACCCGGGCAACTTCCACCGCAAGGTGCTCTCCGTCCCCGGCTTCGTCGAGGGCACCGGCACCACCACCGAGCGCGGCGGCGCCCGCGGCGGCCCCCGGGCCCGCACCTACCACGCCGGCGACGCCAGGCTGCTCCACCCGGCCCTCCTCCGCCCCGCCCAGGGCGAGCAGTCCGAGGAGTCCTCGCACCAGCCGCCCCAGGAGCCCTCCCCGGGCCGGATCACCTGACCACCACCCCGTTCCCGGCCGCCCGCACTACCATCCGGCCATGACGACTCAAGAGGCCGGCACCGTGCGCCAGCAGCCCAACTCCCACTGCCACTTCTGCGGATCCCCCTACCCGCCCGGCACCGACGGCTGGCCCCGGACCTGCTCCGGGTGCACCGAGATCAGCTACCGCAACCCGCTGCCCGTCGTCGTCACCCTCCTCCCCGTCACCCGGGGCGACAGCGCCCCCGGCCTCGTGGTCATCCGCCGCACCATCGAGCCCGGCTACGGCGAACTCGCCCTCCCCGGCGGCTACATCGACTACGGCGAGAGCTGGCAGCAGGCCTGCGTGCGCGAGCTGCGCGAGGAGACCGGCATCCTCGCCGAGCACACCGACATCACCCTGGTCGCCACCGACTCCGACACCCGCGGCGGCTTCCTCTGCCTCTTCGGCCTCCTCCCCGCCCGCCCGCTCACCGCCCTCCCGCC
>NZ_JZWY01000464.1:0-1250 GCF_000966955.1 Streptomyces sp. NRRL S-495 | reverse complement strand
GCCCTGAGGGGCGGGGATTCCCCTCAGCCTCGCGGCCGAGCCGCCGCGCGTGAGCGCGGCGGTGGGACTACTTCCTGCTTCACCGACGACTGCCCGCCCGGAGTGCTCCGTTGAGGTCTGACACCGTCTCCACAGGCTGCAACCGCCAGTCCGGCGGCCAGGATATTTCGTGCCGCGTTGACGTCCCGGTCGTGGGCCGTCCCGCAGGCGCACGTCCACTCGCGGACGTTCAGCGGCATCCTGCTCTGCAAGGTTCCGCAGGCCGAGCACAGCTTGGACGAGGGGAACCACCGGTCCACGGCGATCACCTCGCGTCCGTACCAGTCGGCCTTGTACTCCAGCATGGACCGCAGCTCGGTCCAGGACGCGTCACTGATGGCACGCGACAGCCGCCGGTTCCCGAGCATGTTCCGGACGGTCAGATCCTCGATCACGATCGTTTGGTTCTCACGAACGAGTCGAGTGGTGAGCTTGTGCAGGAAGTCCCTGCGCCGGTCGGCGATCCGGGCGTACACCCGCCCGACCTTGAGTCGGGCCTTCGCCCGGTTGGCGCCGTCACCCCTCGGCCTTGCGGGAGAGATCCCGCTGCGCCTTGGCGAGGCGTTCCCGGTCCTGGCGCTCGTGCCTCGGGTTGGTGATCTTCTCCCCGGTGGAGAGCGTCACCAGGCCGGTGATGCCGGCGTCGATACCCACGGCGGCGTTGACCGCCCCGGGCACGGCCGGGCGGTCGTCGCACAGCATGGAGACGAACCAGCGTCCGGCCGCGTCCTGGGACACGGTCACCGTGGACGGGGAAGCGCCCTCCGGCAGAGGACGGGACCACACGATGTCCAGCGGCTGATCCATCTTCGCCAGGGTCAGCCGGCCGTCCCGGAACCGGAAGCCGCTGGTGGTGTACTCGGCGGAGCGGCGGGACTTCTTCCGGGACTTGAACGTCGGGTACTTCGCCCGCTTCTGCCAGAAGTTGGTGAACGCCCCCTGCAGGTGCCGCAGCGCCTGCTGCAACGGAACCGACGACACCTCGCAGAGGTAGGCCAGCTCCTCGGTCTTCTTCCACCCGGTCAGCATCGCGCTGGTGGCGTTGTAGTTGACCCGCTCCCGACGCAACGTCCACGCCTCGGTGCGGGCCGCAAGCGCCATGTTGTAGACCTTGCGAACACACCCGAACGTGCGCGACAGCTCAGCCGCCTGCGCATCGGTCGGATAGAAGCGGTACTTGAACGCCCGCTTCACATGGCACATGGTCACGC
>NZ_JZWY01000463.1:0-17289 GCF_000966955.1 Streptomyces sp. NRRL S-495 | reverse complement strand
GAAGCGGTACTTGAACGCCCGCTTCACATGGCACATGGTCACGCTCACAAACTAGCGCGGCTGCAACTTAGGACCAAATTGTCCGGTCAGAGCACCGCGGTCCGCCTTGACGGCGAATCACAGCTCCCTGCCCCGCAGCGCGGGAGATCCAATTCCTCCCCGTCCTGAAGGCCGGGGTTTCCTTGGAGGTATCCGATGATCGACAGCCCGTTCTCCCGGAACCGAAGACGGGCCCTGGGTCTGCCGGGCCCGGGCCGTGGGGGTGCGGACGAAAACCGGGCGCCCGGTGTTTATTCGTTGTACATCCCCGCCCGTCATCATTCCGTCCGCACGTCGCCGAGTGAACCGGCCCGCCAGGAAAGCCGGTTGGCGAAACGAGCCGCGGAGGAACCCCCTTGACCCGAGACCTGTCCCCGGCCGAGCAGAAGGTGCTGGCCTCGATCACCGCCCGGATCGACGAGATCGTCGCCCTCGGCACCGTGGCGGAGCTGACCGCGACCACGGTGCTGAACGGCCCGGGAGCCGCCCCCGACTACTCGGCCTTCCAGCAGCGCTTCGCCCGGCTGGGCCGCCGGATGCGCGAGGTCAGGTTCGTGGTGCGGGAGGACCTGCCCGCCACCATGGGGGCGAACACGGTGATCACCAACGGGGAAGTCCCGTCGGTGCAGGAGATCCAGCTCCGCCCGGGCCTGGTCGGCCCGGGCACCCGGGGCCTCACCGACCGCGCCCTCACCCTGCTGCACGAGCTGTCCCACAGCCTCATGGAGGGCCTCGGGGACCACCCGGTCAAGGACTACGCGTACCGCCGCGGCTGGGCCTGGACCTACCTGTCCGCCGAGTTGGCCCGGAGCAATGCCGACACCTACGCGGAGGCCGCCGCACTGCTCGTCGAGCGGAGCGAGAACGCCTGGGGCCAGTACCAGGTGTTCGGGCGGCTCGTGGCCCGGCGCGGGCAGCTGGCGAAGCGGTCGGGGACCACCACCCTCGGCGGCGCGCTGGCCTGGCTGGACATCATGGTCAACCGGGCCTGGGTCCGCGCCTCGGACTGCGAGGGCTTCGCCCGGACCACCTTCACCGAGGCCAAGTGGAAGACGCCCGAGTGGTCCGTCTGGAAGCGCCACGCCCGCCTGCTCTCCCTGGAGAACCAGCTGGCCTCCTGGGGTTACATCACCGAGCGGACCGTGCGCGGCGGCGTCGCCGGGCTGCTCCCCAAGGAGCAGGCCGTGGTGGCCCAGCTCTTCCCCTACCTCAGCGAGCTCAAGTACGCGGTGGACCGGATCGACCCGATCCTGGTCGAGCGCGGCGAGCGGATCACCTTCGACGCCGCCTCCGGCGCCCTGCGGGTCCCGCGCGGCACGGTCGACCGCGCACCGCTGGCGCTCGCCGAACTCCTGCTGGACGCCCTGATCGAGGGCACCGCCGGCCTGCCGGAGGCGAAGCCCTTCGCCCAGCGGGCGCGGGAACTCGTCCGCGCCCTGGTCGACCAGGACCGGGACGTGGAGCGACAGGGAGTCGCCGTGCTCCGGAGCACCTTCGCGGGCGTACCGGCCGTCCGACCGACCGCCGACCGGTGGGCCGCCCTGGCCGTCGAGCTCGACGCCGCCGTCCTCGCCGATGTGCAGTACCGCTGGGAGCGCCTGGCGAAGGACATCCCCGCGGTGGCCGCGCTGCCGGACGAGCCGGACCGGAAGGTCCTGGCCGGCCTCGCCGAGTACTTCACCGAGGACATCGAGGTGCTCCGCACCGTCCACGGCCGCACACCGGTCCCGCCGGACGTCCGCAGGGAGCTGGCCGCCACGATGAAGGCGGCGGCCCTGCACATCACCAACGCCTACCCGAGCCAGCGGCCGGGGCTCGACAAACTGCGGGCCCGCCTGGAGGCCCTGGCCTGACGCCGGTCGCGCAAGGCCGGTCGCCCCACGCCGCCCCGCCGGACCTCGTCCGGCGGGGCGGAGCGCTGTCCTCGGCGGCCCTGTCGCCCGGCCGGGCGGCCCCGGGCGCGCGAGGCGGCCGGGGCTCAGGGTCTGGGCGGCCCCGGCCAGGGGTGTCCCATATCCGGGATAGCATCACGGATATGGGAATGGATACGGCCGCCGACGAGCGGCTGGCGGAACGGCTCGCCGAACTGCGGGTCGAACGCGGGTGGACGCTGGAGGAGTTGGCACAGCGGGCGGACGTCAGCCGCTCGACGCTGTCGCGCGTCGAACGGTCCGAGGTGAGCCCGACGGCGGCGCTGCTCGGGCGGCTCTGCACGGTGTACGGGCGCAGCATGTCGCGGCTGCTTGCCGAGGTCGAGGCCGCGCCCGCCCGGCTGGTGCGGGCCGCGGACCAGCGGATCTGGCGGGACGAGGCGACCGGGTACGTCCGGCGCTCCGTCTCGCCGCCGCACGGTTCGCTGCGGGCCGAGGTGATCGAGGGGCTGCTCCCCGCCGGAGCCGACATCGCCTACGACAAGCCCGACGACACCGGCCGGGAGCACCACCTCTGGGTGCTGGACGGCCTGCTGTCGATGACGGTCGACGGCACGGAACACCTGCTGGAGGCCGGAGACTGCCTGCGGTTCACCGCCGAGACCAGCCGCTTCCACTGCCCCGGCCCGACCGGTGCTCGGTACGCGCTGGTGGTGGTCGAACCGTGAGCGCGACCGGCGCGATACCGGCGCCGCCGGTCAAGGAGCGGTTCGACGCGGCCGGGCGGCGGGTGCTGCTGGTCTGCGTCGCCGGCGGCTTCACCACCCTCATCGACCAGTCGGTGCTCAACACCGCGATCCCCGCGCTGCGCGAGTCGCTGCACGCCCAGCCCGCGCACCTGCAGTGGATCGTCGCCGGCTACTCGCTGGCCTTCGGCCTGGCCCTGATACCCGGCGGGCGGCTCGGCGACGTGCGCGGCCGCAAGTGGTTCTTCGTCGGCGGCCTCGCCCTGTTCACCGTCGTCAGCCTGCTCTCGGCGACCGCCACCGAGCCCTGGGTGCTGGTCGCCGCCCGGCTGCTCCAGGGCGCCGGCGCCGGACTGGTGAACTCCCAGATGATCGGCACCCTCCAGGACGTCTTCCAGGGCCAGCTGCGGGCCCGCGCGCTCGGGATGTACGCCGTGACCGGCGGCCTCGCCTTCGCCCTCGGCCCGCCGATCGGCGGCGCGGTGCTCGCCGCCGTCGGACCGGAACAGGGCTGGCGGCTGACCTTCCTGCTCAACGTGCCGTTCGGGCTGGCCACCCTGCTGCTGGCGGTTCGCCACCTGCCGCGCCCGCGCCCCAGCACCCGGCACGCCGACCTCGACCTGGTCGGACTGCTGCTCGTCGCCGCGCTGACCCTGGCGCTGATGCTGCCCTTCGTCCAGCCTCCCGGCTGGGCCGGCTGGCTCGGGTTCGCCGCCGCGGCGGCCGCGCTGCTCGGCGCGCTGGCCCGGTGGCAGCGCCGCTACGCCCGGCGTGGCGGCCACCCGCTGATCCATCCGGCGCTGACCCGCTCCGCGCCGTACGCGCTGGGGACGGCGGTGGCGATGGCGCAGTTCGGCTCCTCGCTGGCCGCCGGACTGGTGCTGACGATGTTCCTCCAGGACGGGCTCGGCCTCTCGCCGATGGGCGCGGCCCTGGTGGCGCTGCCGTCGGCGGTCGCGATGGGCTTCGCCTCGGCGTTCGCCTGGCGGGTCGTCCAGCGCTTCGGCCGGCGGACCGTCACCGCGGGCATGGCCGGCTCGGCGCTGGTGATGCTCGCGGGCGGCCTGGTCGCGCGCTGGGCTCCGACCGGTCCGCTGCCCTGGCTGCTCGCGCTGCTCCAGTTGCTGGGCGGCGCCTCGGTCGGCCTGATGGCGGCCTCCAACCAGGCGTTCGTGCTGCGGCACGCACCGGCCGAGGCGGCCGGGGTGGGCGGGGCGATCCTGCAGATGGCGCAGCGGATCGCGGCGGCGGTCAGTGTCTCGGCGCTGTCCGGCGTCTATCTGCGGGCGACCGGCGGTGGCGGTGGGCACCGGGCGGCGTACGCGTGGGCGAGCGGTGTCTGCGCGGCGGTGGCGGCGCTGGCGGTGGTCGCCTCGGTGCTGGCGGGCCGGGTGTCGGCGCGCGATGCGAGGCCGGTCGATGCGAGGCCGGTCGAAGCGATGCCGGTCGAAGCGGCGGCCGGGAAGGGCGCGGACGCGCCGGGTGCCGCTGACCGGGAGAACACCCCGAGCCGCTGATCGCTGTTCGCTGTGCGAAAAGCCGGGACCGGACGGCGCGGGCCCCGGGCTACGGTGCCGGTATGACCGAGCCTCTGACAGTCGAACTGCCGGGCCTCTCCCTCGCCTGCCGGGAGAGCGGCCCGGCCGACGGCCCGCCGCTGGTCCTGCTGCACGCCCTCGGCGAGCGGGCCACCGACTGGGACGTGGTGCTCCCCGGCCTCGCCCCCCGGCACCGCGTGCACGCCCTCGACCTGCGCGGCCACGGCGACAGCGGCCGCCCCGGCCGGTACAGCCTGGAGGCGATGCGGGACGACGTGCTCGCCCTGCTGGACGCGCACGGCCTGGACCGGGTGGACCTGGTCGGCCACTCGATGGGCGGCGTGGTCGCCTACCTGGTCGCCCAGGAGCGGCCCGAGCGGGTCGGCCGGCTGGTCCTGGAGGACGTCCCCGCCCCGCGCCCGCGCCCCGCGAGCGAGGTGGCCGACGCCCCCGAGGAGCCCGTCGACTTCGACTGGGCGGTGGTCCGGGCGGTCAAGGGACAGATCGACCGGCCGGACCCGCGGTGGCTGGAGCGGATGAGCGCGATCACCGCGCCCACCCTCCTGGTCGCCGGCGGCCCGACCAGCCACGTCCCGCAGGACGGACTGGCCGAACTGGCCCGCCTGATCCCCGACTGCCGCCTGGTCACCGTCGACGCCGGCCACCTGGTCCACCACACCCGCCCCGCGGAGTTCGTCGCCGCGGTGGCCCCGTTCCTCGCCCCCTGACCGGGAGCGAGGGACCGGGCGTCCGTCAGACGCCGTGCTCGGCCGGGAGGCGGCCGGCGCGGATGGCGGTGAGGAGGTCGGCGTGGTCGGCCTCGGTGCGGTCGGCGTAGGCGACCGCGAAGCCGGCCACCGCCTCGTCCAGGGCCTCGTTCTTGCCGCAGTAGCCGCTGATCACCCCGGGGTCGGCGGTGTGGGCGTGGGCGCGGGCGAGCAGGGCGCCGGTGATCCGGGCGTAGTCGTCCAGCTGGGCGGGCAGCAGGGCGGCCGGGTCCACGCTGCCCTTGCGGTTGCGGAACTGGCGCACCTGGTAGGGGAGTCCGTCGACCGTGGTCCAGCCGAGCAGGGTGTCGCTGACCACCTGCATCCGCTTCTGCCCGCGCACCACCCGGCGGCCCTCGTGGACGTCCGCCGCGGCGACCGGGTGGCCGGCCCGGGCCAGGTGCGGCAGCAGCACCGACGGGCGCGCCTCCTTCACCTGGAGCACCAGCGGCTGCTCGCGGTGGTCGGTCAGCAGGACGACGTAGGAGCGGGTGCCGACGCTGCCGGTGCCCACGACGCGGAACGCCACGTCCTGCACCCGGTAGCGGGACAGCAGCGGGTGCAGCTCGCCGGGCACGGTCCCGACGTAGTCGCCGAGCGCGGTGGCGACGGCGGCGGCCGTGGCGTCCGTCACCTCCCTGAGCACCGGCGGTGCCGCGGTGAAGCGCCGGCCGCCGTCCTCGGTACGGACGGTGGACTTGGCGGCGAACCGGGCGCTGGTGTTGCCGAGCGCCTTGGCGCCGACCTTCTCCAGCAGTTCGGTCAGGTCGTGCGCCTGGGCGAAGGAGACCAGCTGCTCGTCCGCGACGGCGTTCCAGGCGTCCAGCGCGGGCAGCTTGGCCAGGGTGCGCATGGTGCGGCGGTAGGCGCCGGCCGCGTCGAAGGCGGCCCGGCGGGCGGTCGTCTCGTCGGCGCCGATCTCCCGGCCGGCCAGGACCAGGCTCGCGGCGAGGCGCTTGAGGTCCCACTCCCACGGGCCGGGGACGGTCTCGTCGAAGTCGTTGATGTCCATCACGAGCCGGCCGCGCGCGTCGCCGTACAGGCCGAAGTTGGCCGCGTGGGCGTCGCCGCACAGCTGGGCGACGGTGCCGCTGGTCGGGGTGGCGACGAGGTCGGCGGCCATCAGCCCGGCCGAACCGCGCAGGAAGGCGAACGGGGTGGCGGCCATCCGGCCCAGCCGGATCGGCACCAGCTCGGCCAGCCGGCCCTCGTTGGAGGCCTCGATCGCCTGGACGGCGGTCGGGCGGTCGGTGACGGGCGGGAACTCGGCGTGCCGCTCGCGCGGGGTGCGGGTGCGCAGGGCCTTGCCGCGCTCCCGCGCGTCGCCGTCCTGGCGCGGCGCGAAGCCCTCGACGGTGAACCGCCGCCCGGGCCCCTGCCCGGCCCCCGCCACGTCCGCCGGTATCCCGGACCCGTTCACCGTCTCGGTCAGCTGCGTCACTGCGCCCCGCCCTGTCTCTGTCGTTCCGGCCCGCGGCCTGCGCGGACCCGGCCCGGAAACGGGCCGGCCAGCAGGGTACCGGTCCGCCCGTCCGGTCTTTCGGCAGGGAGGGACGCACCGGGGCCGAGGTCGGCGGGCGAGGGTCGATGGGTCGTGGCCGGTCGGTGGGAGGTGCCGGGCGGCCGTAGGGTGCGGGGATGGACGATCTTCGGGGGCGGTGGGCGGTCCGGGGCGCGGCCGCGGCGGCGGCGGTGCTGACGGTCGGTGCGGGGCTCGCGGTGCGGACGGTGGCGGGCGGCGAGGCGGCCAAGTACGCGGGCGACGCCCTCTACACCGTGCTGCTCTACGCGCTCGTGGTGCTGGTCGCGCCGAGGCTGCGGCCGCCGGTCGCGGCCGCCTGGGCGGCGGGCCTGAGCTGGGCGGTGGAGCTGTTCCAGCTCACCGGTGTCCCGGACGACCTGGCCCGGCGCAGCGCGCTCGCCCGGCTGGTGCTCGGCTCCACCTTCAACCCGCCGGATCTGCTCTGGTACCTGGTCGGCGCCGGGCTGGCCGCCCTCGTGCACGCGGGGGTCCGCGCGGGCACGAGGACAGCCGGACGACCGGCCGCCGTCCGACGGTCCGTCAGATGACGGATCGTCAGAGCGGCATCAAATCGGGGCGCTTGGCCTCGACATTGTCGCCGGAGGACTCCCCGCGGATCCGGCGGCCGACCCACGGCAGCAGGAACTCGCGGGCCCACTGGAGGTTCTCCCGGCGCTGCTCGGCGGCGGAGAGCGCCGGGGTGGACGGCCAGGGGGCCTCCGGGTCCTGCTCGGTGCGCAGGCCCAGCGAGCGGGCGGCCAGCAGGGCTACCCGCTGGTGGCCCTCGGGGGAGAGGTGCAGGCGGTCCTCGCTCCAGGCGCGGCGGTCCTGGACGGCCCGCAGCGACCAGAGGTCGGCCACCTTGCAGCCGTGCCGGTCGGCGACGGCGCGCATGTGGCCGTTGTAGGTGGCGATCTTCCCGCGCAGGTGCTTGAACAGCGGCACGCCGCGCGTGTCGAAGCCGGTGCAGATGAGCACCGTGCCCGCCGCGTCGACGAGTTGGGCGACGGCGACCTCGAAGCGCTCGGCCACCTCGTCCGGGTCGCTGCCCGGGCGCAGGATGTCGTTCCCGCCGGCGCAGAAGGTGACCAGGTCGGGCTGGATCCGGCGGACCTCCGGCACCTGCTCGGCCATGATCTGGTCCAGCAACCGACCGCGCACCGCGAGGTTCGCGTATTGGAAGCTGCCCGGCGGCCGGTCACCGGCGAGCAGCCCCGCCAGCCGGTCGGCCCAGCCGGCGAAGGCGCCGTCGGCCCCGGGGTCGTTCAGGCCCTCGGTGAAGCTGTCCCCGAGGGCGACGTACGAATTGAGGTCAAGAGTCTCCTGGAGGTGCGACATGAAGGAGATAGTTCACTGTCTCAAGTGACCTACGCCACCGTAGGTGGCCGGTAGCGGTACGTGAGATCGGCCACGTGCGGTCGGAAGGCCCGGGGCGGAAGGTGCCGGACGGGCTCCGACGGGCTCGTGCGGGCCCGGGTGGAAGGGTCGGACGGCCCCGGGCGGGAGGCCCGCAGGAGCCGGAACGACGGGTTCGGACGTTCCGGAACGGCTCGCGCGCGCCCTTGTGCGCCAGGGGCGCGCGGGTGGGCGCGCCGGATGCGCGGGGTACTGCGCCACCCGGTGCGCCCACCCGGGTGTGGGAACGGCGCGGCCGGGGCAGCCGCCCTCTGGACCGTACGGACGTAGGCGGCGGGCGGCGCCCGCGCCCCGTACCGGGGGCCCGTTTCCGTTCCGCCCGGTCCCCTCCCGCTCCGCCCCTGCTCCGTCCCGTTCCGTCCTTGCTCCGTCCTTGCTCCGTCCCGTTCCCGACCGCGGAGGTCGCCGCATGCCGTACCGAATCCCGGAGCGCACCGCGAGGCCGCGGCGCTACCTCATGTGCCGGCCGACCTACTTCACGGTCGAGTACGCGATCAACCCCTGGATGGACCCGGGGCGACCGACCGACACCGCGCTCGCCGTCCGGCAGTGGGAGCAGCTGTACGCGCTGTACGGGCAGCTCGGCCACACCGTGGAACTGATCGATCCGGTGCCCGGCCTCCCGGACATGGTCTACACGGCCAACGGCGCCACCGTGATCGACGGCCGGGTGCTGGTCGCGAACTTCCGCCACCCCGAGCGGGCCGGCGAGTCCGACGCCCACCAGGCCCGGTTCGAGGCCGGTGGCTACCGCGAGGTGCGGCGTGCCGCGCACGTCAACGAGGGCGAGGGCGACCACCTGCTGGCCGGCCGCCGGGTGCTGGCCGGCAGCGGCTTCCGCACCGACCCGGCCGCGCACGCCGAGGCCCGGGACCTCTTCGGCCTCCAGGTTCTCACCCTGGCCCTGGTGGACCCGCGCTTCTACCACCTGGACACCGCGCTCGCCGTCCTCACCGACGACCAGGTCATGTACTACCCGGAGGCGTTCACCCCGGACAGCCAGGCGCTGCTGCGCAGCCTCTACCCGGACGCCGTCCTCGCCGACCAGGAGGACGCCGAGGTGTTCGGCCTGAACGCCGTCTCCGACGGCCGCCGGGTGCTGCTGCCGAAGGCCGCGAAGGCGCTGGCCGCCCGCCTCGCCGACGAGGGCTTCGAGCCGATACCGGTGGACGTCTCCGAGCTGTTCAAGGGCGGCGGCGGCCCCAAGTGCTGCACGCTCGAACTCCGGCCCTGAGTCCCCGCGCCCCCGCCTTCACCCTTGCCCTCGGCCTTGCCTTCGCCGGAGACCGGTCCCGCACCCGTGCGACCTGCAGGGTGCGGGACCGGGGTCAGGCGTCCTGGCCGAGCCAGAGGTCGGGGCCGAACACCTCGTAGTGGATGTCGGCGGCCGGGACGCCCGCCGTGAGGAGCTGGGCCCGGACCGAGCGGAGGAAGGGCAGCGGGCCGCAGAGGTAGGCGGTGGCGCCCGCGGGGACGTCGACCGTGGACAGGTCGACCAGGCCGGTCCGCTCGGCCGGCCAGTCGCCGAGCGGCCGCTCGTAGAAGACGTGGGCGGCGGCGTCCGGCAGCTTGCCGGTCAGTTGGGCGAGGTCGGCCCGGAAGGCGTGCGACAGCTGGTCGCGGTCGCCGTGCACGGTGACGACCCGGCGGGTGGAGCCGGTGGCGGCGAGATGGGCCAGCATGGCGGTGATCGGCGTGTTGCCGATGCCGGCCGAGGCGAGCAGCACCGGCCCCTCGCCCTCGGCGAGCGCGACATCGCCGAACGGCGGGGCGATGTCGAGGACGTCCCCGGCGCGCAGGTGCTCGTGCAGGTGGTTGGAGACCTCGCCGGCCGGGCCGCCGGCGGCCTCGGCGGTGGCCCGCTTGACGGTGAACCGGAGCGCGCCGTCCGCCACGCCGGAGAGGCTGTACTGGCGGATCTGCCGGGCGCCGTCGGGGAGTTCGGCGCGCACCGAGAGGTACTGGCCGGGCCTGGCGGCCGGCAGCGGGCGGCCGTCGGCCGGGCGGACCAGGTAGGTGGTGACGTCGTCGGTCTCCGGGTACCGGGCGACGAGGGTGTACGGGCGCCAGAGGTCGGCGGGGTCGAGGTGCTGGGCGGCGGCGCTCTCGGCGCGCAGCCGGTCCTCGACGGCGATCAGGGCGTTCGCCATCAGCCAGTAGACCTCGTCCCAGGCGGCCGCGACCTCGGGGGTGACGGCCTCGCCGAGCACGTCCACGATGGCGGCGAACAGGTGCTCGTGGACGATCCGGTACTGGTCGCTGCTGATGCCGACCGACACGTGCTTGTGCGCGATGCGGGCGAGCAGCGCGTCCGGACGGGTGTCCGGGGCGGCGATCAGGGCGGTTGCGAAGGCGGCTATCGAGCCCGCGAGCGCCTGCCGCTGGCTGCCGTTGGCCTGGTTGCCCCGGTTGAACAGGTCGCGCAGCAGCTCCGGGTGGGCGGCGAACATCCGGTCGTAGAACAGCGGCGTGATGTCGCCGATTGCGCCACCCACGACGGGCAGGGTGGCTTCGACGACCTCGGCGGACTTGGCGGACAGCATCGGAGGCGCTCCAAACTGGAATCTGAGAGTCGTATTTCTGCCCGTGCGGATGCGCGGACCGGCGTGCGGTGGTGCGGCGGTGGGATGTGGTGGGTCAGTCGGAGGGGCCGGGTCTCGCGCCGAGGCCCGGTCGACCGCCGAGGCCGAGCAGGACCGGCCCGGTCGGCGCGGCCACCAGATCGCCGATCGAGAGCGGGTCGAGGGCGGCGAAGAACGCCTCCTGCGCGGTGCGCAGCGCCCCGCGCAGCCGGCAGGCCGCCCGCAGCGGGCACGGTGGTTCGTCCTCGCAGCCGACCACGTCGCCCAGTCCCTCCAGCTCGCGCAGCAGCGGGCCGAGCGAGCCGGTGCGGCCCGCCGCGGTGAGGGACAGGCCCCCGCCGTGACCGCGCCGCGCCTCCACCACGCCGAGGTGCTGCAGTCGGCTGACCACCTTGGCGGCGTGGGTGTAGGGCACGCCGACCGCCTCGGCCACCTCTCGGGTGGTCGGGTTGGCCTCCTCGTCGAGGACGGCCAGCCGCATGGCGATGCGGAGGGCGATGTCGGTGCTCTTGGTCAGCCTCACGTTCGAAAGGCTAGCGAATACGACTCCAGGACTCCAATTTCCTGCACGCGCCGCTCGGCGGTGCCGAACCGTTACCCGCCGAAGCGTCCGGCGCGCTGTCGGCCGGGCAGGTCAACTGCTTTACTGGCCAAGCTCGTTCGCCGGAAGACGACCTGGGGAATGGGGACAGCATGGACAGTGGCACCCCACCGCCACCTCCGCCACAGGAACCCTCGCGGACACCACCGCCCTACCCTCCGCCCTCGCTCTACCCGCCGCCGCGCCCGCCCGCCCCGCCGCAGGGCTACCCGCCGCCACCGCCGATCCGGACCGGGCCGGTCCTCCCGCCGAAGCCGAGGCCGGTGCCGCCGCAGCCGGTGCCCCCGCGGCCGGTGCCGGTGCCGGAGCCACCCGAGCCGGCACCCGTCGAACCGCCCGAGCCGCACGACACCCCGACGTACCTGGGCCCCTCGTTCACGTCCGCCGGTACGCCCGGCCCCGCGTCCACGCCCGGCCCCGCGTCCACGCCCGGCCCCGCCGTCCCGGCGACGCCCGAGAACCTGCACCACCAGGCGGGCACCGTCCCCGGCGACGCCACCCGCTACCTGTGCGCCGCCGCCTGGCTGGACCGGCGCTTCCGCGCCGCGCTGATCGAGGAACTGGTCGAGCAGTCCTTCCGGATCCCCGCCCCCTCGCCCGGCACCGACCTCGTCCGGGTGCTGCACGAGGCCCTGACCGCCCGCCGCTGGGAGGCCAGGACCGGCCTGTTCTGCGTCCTCGTCGTCGTGCTGGCCTTCCCGGTGCTCGGCGTGGGCGCCGGACTCGCGGCCCTGGTGCTGCTCCTGCTGCTCACCCTGGCCGGCGGCCTCGGGTCCGGCCGGATGGACCACCGGCTCGGCCTGGAGATCGAGCGGCTGATGATCACCCCGCGGTCGCCGCGCGCCACCGGCTGGCGCGGGACCGTCGCCGGCGTCGGTCGGCTGCTCGCCACCCTGGCCCTGGTGGCCACCGCCGTCACCTATTTCTACGGCCCGCTCCGGGACTCCGACCTGAACCGGGTGTTCGTTCCCGACCTGTTCGGCCCGATCGGCGCCGGCCTGCTCGTCGAACTGGCCCTGCTCTGGCTGGCCGCCGCCCGGCTGCGCTACCGGTTGCGGCGCCGGCTGTCCGCCCTGGTGGGGATGGACCCCACCCCCGTCCCGCCGCCGCGCCCGCGCGGCTCGCGGGCCGCCCGGGTGTACGAGCGACTGGGCGAGCAGCAGGCCGGACCGGAGCTGCTCTACCAACGCCAGGCCCCCCTGGTCGGCCTCGGCACGGCCGGCCGGATCTGGCGGATGACCTTCGAGCTGCGCCCCTCCGCCGAGCGGGCCGCGCGGGGCCGGGTGCCGGACCCGATCGACACCACCACGCTCTACCGCTCCGTCGCGGCGCGGGTCCGCGCGCTCGCCCAGGACCAGCGCTACCCGGAGGACTCCCTGCGCGGACTCTCCGTCACCGACCGGGTGTTCCGCCCCAGTCTGCGCGACGACTCCCCGGACAGCTGGCTGGGTGCGATGTCCGGCCGGGCCGGGGAGCAGGTCCTGCTCGAACCGGCCTGGGCCGACCTGCTGAGCCGGTCCGGCCACGAGCGGCTCCGGCACTACCTGGCGATCCGGGTCGGCTCCTGGCAGGAGGAGGTCGTGGTCACCGTGCTGGTCCGGGCCAGCACCCGCGGCGGCCTGCTGTACCTGGAGTGGCTGCCGTACGTGCTGGGCCCGGTGGCGCAGGACTACCACGTGGTCGACCTGCTGGGCCACCGCTCCGGCTTCATGCATGCGATGAACGCGCTCGGCTGGTCCGCGCGTCGGCTCGGCGGCGACACGGCGATCGCCGTCGGCCAGGTCCGGCAGGTCTGGCAGTCGCGCCGCCGGGCCGCCCGGCTCGCCCGCCGGTACCGCCACCTGACCAGGGCCGGTTACGCCGTCGACTACGCGCCCCGGTCGAGCGTCCGCGAACTCGGCGCCGGCGCGACGTACCAGAACATCTTCCAGGAGCACGACGTGCAGCGCTTCCTGAGCACCGTGACCGAGCGGGTGTTCAGCGCGGTCGGCGCCGAACTGAAGGCGCGCGGTTACGACAGCGCGGCCTTCGAGGAGCAGTCGCAGAGCATCACCAACATCAACAACGGCGGTGTCCAGGTGGTGGGTTCCACCGTGCACGGCCCGGTCGCGGGCGGTGCCGGGGCCCGGGTCGACATCGGCAAGGAGAAGGGGAAGGGCAAGTGACCGAGGACGCGAACGCCGCCGCCGGGCCGGAGGAGAACCGGCCGCCGGCCGGGGCGAATTGGAACACCGGCGGGGTCCAGGTGGTCGGCTCCACCGTGTACGGCCCGGTGGCCGGCGGCCAGGGCGCGACCGTGCGGATCGGCGCGGACGCGGCGCCGGCCGCCCCGGTCGGACCCGAGGCACTGCGGGCGGCGGCCGAGACGTTGCGCGCCGCGCTCGCCCGGCTGCGGGCCGAACGGCCGGGCGCCGTCGCGGACGCCGACGCCGAGGACGCGGACGCCGAGGACGCGGACGCCGCCCTGGCCGGCATCCTCGCCGAGACGGCGCTCGACGAGCCCCGCGAGGGCCCGCTGCGCCGACGGGTCGGCACGGTGGTCGACGCGCTGCGCACGGTCGCGGTGCTGGCGGCGGCGGTGACCGGTCTGGAGGCGGCCTTCGCGGCCCTGTTCGGGCAGATCTGAGCCACTGCCCGATCGCGCCACCCGTTCAGGCACCGCCCGGTCCGCTGGTGTACGGTCGGTTACCGTGCGCACGAAGGCGTGTCCGTCGCCGAGTTGACGCGACGGACCGCCGACGGGGGCCGGACCGGAACGTCAAGCGGGGAAGAGCGGGAGAGCGACATGGGGCGCGCTGACTGGGTGTCGGGGGAGCGGCCGGGCGAGCAGGGCCGGGAGTCCTGGACGGGGGTGGACCTCCGGATGGACGTCCCGCACTCGGCCCGGGTGTACGACTACCTCATCGGCGGCAAGACCAACTTCGCGCCGGACCGGGTCGCCGCCCACGCCTCCGTGCAGGCCTGGCCGGCCCTGCCGACCTCGATGCGGACGACCCGCACCTTCATGGAGCGGGTGGTCCGCCACCTCACCGAGAAGCACGGGGTGCGGCAGTTCCTGGACATCGGCACGGGCATCCCCACCTCGCCGAACGTGCACGAGATCGCCCAGGCGGTGGCCCCGGAGTCGCGGGTCGTGTACGTCGACAACGACCCGATCGTGCTGACCCACGCCCGCGCGCTGATGTCCAGCGCACCGGAGGGCCGCACCGCCTACCTGGACGCCGACCTGCGGGACGTCGACTCGATCCTGGACTCGCCGGCGCTGCGCGAGGTGCTCGACCTCTCCCGGCCGGTGGCGCTGTCGCTGATCGCGATCGTGCACTTCGTCCTCGACGCGGACGACCCGCAGGGCCTGGTCCGGCGGCTGATGGACCGGCTGGCGCCGGGGAGCTTCCTCGCGCTGACCGTCTTCACCGGCGACACCGATCCGGTGGGCGTCGGCGGGGTGGGCCGCGAGTACAACGCCCGGGGCATCCCGCTGCAGATCCGCGACCGGGCCGAGACCCTGGCCTTCTTCGACGGCTACGAACTGCTGGACCCCGGGGTCACCCTGGTCCACCACTGGAACCCCGACCCGGACGCCGCACCGATCCGGGACCAGGACATCGCGATGTACGGCGGCGTGGCCGTCAAGCGCTGATCCCCCGCCGCCCGGCCCCCGCCATCGGGGAGCCGGGCGGTTCGAATAGTGACCAATTGAACAGACTTGAACGGTTGGCAACAATCCCGGTCATCTCCTGACGCTTCGTCAGTCGACCTTCTACGCTTCGGGCGATCCGGACGGTCCCCCCGGGTCGCCCGGAATGCCCGGTGCGGCCGTGAAGCGTCCGGTTCCGACGATTCCGACGAGTCTGGAGATCCCGTGACAACACGCCCGTCCCCGCGCCGCTTCTGGACGGCCGCGGCCGCCGCCGGCGCGGCCACGGCCGCCCTGCTGGCCCAGCCAGGCGCCGCGTCCGCCGACACCGCGGGCGTCGCCGCGGCCGCCGGGCTGTCGCCCACGGTGGCGGCCACCGTCACCGTCGCGCCGTACCCGGCGGGCGTCGCACTCACCCCGGACGGCGCCCGGGCGTACGTGACCAGCCAGGGCAGCGGCACGGTCACCGTCCTGTCCACCGCCACCGGCACGGTGACGGGCAGTTTCACCGCCGGTACCGGCTCCTACGCCGTCGCGGTCGCGCCGGACGGCCGGCACGCCTACCTCACCCACCACCTCGACGGCACGGTCAGCGTGGTCGACACCGCCACCGGCGCGGTTGCCGCCACCGTCCCGGTCGGCGCCGGAGCCTTCGGTGTGGCGGTCGCCCCCGACGGCGGCCACGCCTATGTGACCAACGCCGAGGCCGGCACGGTCAGCGTGCTGGACACCGCCAGCGCCACCGTCACCGCGACCGTCCGGGTCGGAGCCGAGCCGCACGGTGTGGCCGTCGCCCCGGACGGCGCGTCCGTGTACGTCGCCGCCTCCGGCGACCAGCGGGTCGACGTCATCGACACCGCCACCGCCACGGTCGGCGCCTCGATACCGGTGGGCCACGGCGTGTTCGGCCTCGCCCTCGCCCCCGACGGCTCCCGGCTGTGGACCGCCAACGGCGGCGACTCCACCGTCAGCGTGCTGGACACCGCGCACCGGACCGTCACCGCCACCGTCCAGGTCGGCACCAACCCGTACGCGGTGGCCGCCGCCCCCGACGGCCGGTCCGTCTACGCGAGCAACTACGCGGACAACACGCTCACCGCGATCGACGCCGCCACCGGCACCGTCACCAGCACCGTCCAGGTCGGCGCGAGCCCGTTCGGCCTGGCGATCACGCCCGACAGCCGGCGCGGCTACCTGGCCGACTTCGACGGGTCCGCCGTCAGCGTCCTCGACTTCCCGCCGCCCGCGCCGGTGGTCACGGGCGTCAGCCCGGCCACGGGCCCGCAGGCCGGCGGCACGGCGGTCACCGTGACCGGCACCGACCTGGCCGGCGCGACCTCGGTGAGCTTCGGCGCCGCCGGCAACGCCGTGTCGTTCTCCTGCACCGCGACCTCCTGCACCGCCACCGCGCCGGCCTCGCCGGTCGCCGGAACGGTCGACGTCCGGGTCACCACGGCGGGCGGCACCAGCGCCGTCGTGCCCGCCGACCGGTTCGGTTACGTCGCGCCGACCGCCGACGCCGCCGTCGGGCTCACCGCCTCCCCGGTGTCCGGCCTGCTGGGCGGCCGGGTCGACTACACGCTGACGGTGACCGGCCGGGGCCCCGACCCGGTGACCGCCGTCACCGTCACGTCCGCGCTGCCGAGCGGCATGATCGCCACCAGCAGTGACTGCACCGTCGCCGCCGGCCGTCTGACCTGCGCGATCGCCGGTCCGCTGGCCGTCGGCGCGAGCGTCACCCGGCACTTCACCGCGCAGGTCCACTTCACCGTGCAGGTCGGCCTGCTCGACCTCGGCCGGACCTTCGCCGTCACCACCTCCCGGACGGCCGGCACCCCGGCCGACCCGGTGCCCGGCAACGACTCGGCGAGCCGTACCTGCAAGGTGGCGCTGCTCCAGATCACCTGCAGCTGATCCGGCCTGATCCCGGCTGATCCGGCCTGATCCAGCCTGGTTTCGCCTGATCCGTCACGGGCCCGTCCCCCGGGGTTCCTCACCTGGGGGCGGGCCCGTTCCGTGATCCGCCCTGGACGGAACGTCCAGGCTGGACGTACAGTCCAATCATGACCTCCGAGACCCCCGACCCGCGTCTGCGCGCCTGGGCCCCCGTCTGCCAGGCGGTGGCCCTGCTGCTCGGGCCCTATGCCGAGGTGGTGCTGCACGACGCCGCCCGCGACGAGGTCCTCGCCATCTGGAACCCGATGGGCGGTCGCGGACCGGGCGACCCCTCGCTGCTCGGCGAGCTGGACGCCCTGGACCAGGCCGCCCCCGACGTCTACGGCCCCTATCCGAAGCTGCTGCCCGACGGCCGGCGGCTCTCCTCGGTCAGCGCGGTGCTCCGCGACGAGGACGGCCGCCCCGCCGCCGTCCTGTGCGTCAACCTCGACCGGGGCCCGCTCGAACACGCCGCCGCCCTGCTCGCTGCCTTCGCCGCACCGACCGCCCCCCGCCCGGAACCGCTCTTCGAGCAGGACTGGACCGAGCGGATGAACGAGGTCGTCGGCGGCTATGTGCGCGCCCACGGCCGGCCCCTGGAGCGGCTCGGGCGCGAGGACCGGCTCGCCGTGCTC
>NZ_JZWY01000462.1:0-2185 GCF_000966955.1 Streptomyces sp. NRRL S-495 | reverse complement strand
GACCGGGCCGGGGTGCTCGCCGTCCGGCGCGCGGTCCCGGCCGTCGCCACGGCGCTGAAGGTGTCCCGCTCCACCGTCTACACCCTGCTCGCCGAACTGCGCGAGACCCCCGATGCCCCGGGGGCACCCGACGCACCCGACGTCCCCGGCTCGGCCGACGCACCCGGAACGCCCGGCCCGCCCGCCCTCCCGGCCGACTGACCCGCACCGACGAAGGAGACCCGCCATGACCCGGCTCCCCGGCTCCCCGACTTCCGCCTGGAGACCTACTTCTCCCGCTGGGAGTTCACCGCCCGCCACCACCTCACGGCCTCCGACGCGCAGACCATGGCGATGTCCGAACTGCTCGCCCTCGCCGACCCGGAGGACCGCCACGCGTGGGACACCCTCGCGCTCGGCTACTCCGAGACCTTCGGCGACCCGGCCCTGCGCGAGGCGATCGCCGGACTCTACGAGCGGGCCGACGCCGATGACGTGATCTGCTTCGGCGGCGCCCAGGAGGGGCTCAACCTGGCGATGCAGGTGCTGCTCGGCCCCGAGGACCACGCCGTGGTGCTCACGCCCAACTACCAGTCCGCCGAGACCGTTCCGCTGTCCCTCTGCGAGGTCACCGGTGTCGCGCTCGACCCCGGCCGGGACTGGGCACTCGACCTCGACGAACTCACCGCCGCGCTGCGCCCCAACACCCGGGTGGTGTCCGTCAACTTCCCCAACAACCCCACCGGGGCGGTGATCGACGCCGCCGACTTCGTCCGGCTGGCCGAGATCTGCGACGAGCGCGGCATCCACCTCTTCAGCGACGAGGTCTACCGGGGCCTGGAGCGCGACCCGGTCCGCGCCCTGCCCCAGGCCGCCGACCTGTCCGAGCGCGCCCTCTCGCTCAACGTCACCTCCAAGTCGCTCGGCCTGCCCGGCCTGCGGATCGGCTGGATCGCCTGCCGCGACCGGGAGTTGCGCGGACGGCTGGAGCGCGCCAAGCACTACACCACCATCTGCAACGCCGCTCCCAGCGAGGTCCTCGCCAGGATCGCGATCAAGGCACGCGAGTCGATCCTGGCCCGCAACCGGGCGATCATCGCGGCCAATCTGCCGCTCTTCGACGAGTTCTTCGCCCGCTTCGACGGCCTGTTCGAGTGGCGCGCCCCGGACGGCGGCTGCGTCGCCTATCCGCGCTACCTGGGCGCGGACGGCGTCGAGGCGTTCTGCACCGGGCTGGTCGAGGAGGCCGGCGTCCTGCTGCTGCCGGCCTCCATCTTCCGCTCGGAACTCACCCCGACGCCCGCCGACCGGTTCCGGATCGGCCTCGGCCGCCGCGACCCGGCCCCCGCGCTCGACGCCTTCGCCGGCTGGCTGAAGGGTCGGCACTGAGTGGGCGCGGGCAGGCCGGGTGCCGGTGAGCCGTTGTCAGTGCGCGGCCGGGACGGCCTCCGGCACCGCCGAAGGCTCCCGACGGGCGGCCTTGGCACGGTACTTGAGCCCGAGCAGCGCCCCCGGCAGGCCGTGCGGCACCAGCCAGGAGACGTCCTCCCGGTCCACCGCGTCGAAGCGGTACTTGTACGGCTCGGTGCCGCGCAGGAAGTCGAAGGTGGTCAGCCCCTGCCCGGCGGCCGCGCGGATCGCCTCGGCGATCACCGCCGTGCCGAGCCGCAGCGGCGCCCAGGTCTGGTCCCAGCCGATCTGGTAATAGGCGAAGGTGTCCCGCCACTGGAACCCGTACAGCACGCCGACCACTTCGCCCGCCCGCTCCGCGACCAGGAACGCCGGACCCTCACCGCGTCCGGTGTCGGCCGCCCGTTCGATCACCCGCAGGTGCAGCGGCGCCCTGGCCTCGTCGAAGGTGGTCGGCCGACCGAGCGCGGCCCGGCGCAGCCGGTGCAGCCGGACGGCGGTGTGCAGGAGCTCGTAGCGTGCCGGGAGTTCGGCCGCCGCCAGGGCGGGCGGCACCCAGCGGAAGGTGATCCCCTCGGCGGCCAGCTTCCGGCCGTAGCGGCGCAGGTCGGCGCGGAACTGGCGGCTCCCCAGCGCCTCCGGACCGGCCGCAAGATCGGTGCGCGGGCACGCGGTGCGCCCGATCTCCACCGCGCCGGGCGGCAGTTGGGCGGCCTGTTCGGGATCCAGGTCGGTGAGCAGCAGGCTCGTCCGCCGCCCGCGCCGGGCGAGCCAGTCGGCCACCTCGGCGCGGCGG
>NZ_JZWY01000461.1:0-20294 GCF_000966955.1 Streptomyces sp. NRRL S-495 | reverse complement strand
CGGCGCGGCGGTGCGGCGCGACGACGAAGCCGCAGTGGTCGGCCGCGCCCGCGCCGGAGCCGAGCACCGTCAGACAGGGGACGTCCAGCGGCGCGCGCGGGTGGAGCCGCTGGACAGTGCGCAGCAGGGGGAGTACGGCGTCGATCCGGCCGTCCCCGTCCCGCCACACCACGATCTCGCCGTCACCGGCGGTCGCGCCCAGCGTCTCCCACCAGGCGAGGGTCCACTCCGGTGTGCTGAACCAAGCGCTTCCGGCCTCGCCCGCCGCCAGTTCGCGCCAGCCGTCGACCACGTCCGTCGGCAGCGCGGCCGTCCGGTGGCGGACCGGCACCGTGCGCGCCGTGGCCGACCTTCGCCGCGCCGCCCCCAGGTCTCGCGCTCCCACGTTTCCTGCCCCCACGCCCCTGCCCCCAGGTCTCCGCCGCCCCGGTGCGCCGCCGGTCGGCGCTCCGGTCGCGGTCAGGTCCGTATTCTCCCGGATTCCCGCCCCCGAGCGACGCGGTTCGGCTTGCTCCCCTGCCGGTACCGGGCGTCACCGGCAGGGGAGTTGGCGCGCCTGGCCGCGGGCGGTCAGCTGCCGCCGCGCAGGTGGTGCACGGCGGGGTGGAGCCCGGACAGGATGGTGTCGAACCGGTCCCGGCCCGTGGTCGAGTTGACCCGCAACCGGCTGATCCGCAGCGGGTGCGGCGGCAGCAGCCGGTCGTGGCGGTGGTCGAAGAGGAAGCCGATCCGGTAGCCGAGGCGCCGCAGTTCGGCGTCGGCGCGGGGGTCGATATTGCCGTTGGGGTAGGCGAAGGCGGTGGGTTCCTCGCCGCCGAGCCAGCCGGTGAGCGCCTCGTGGGCGCGCCGGATCTCGTCCCGTACGGTGCCGCCCTCGCAGCGGTCGAGGCACGGGTGGCCGGCGGTGTGGTTGCCGACCGCCACGCCGTTGCGGGTGAGCATCAGCAGATCGGCGGGGGTGAGCTGTTCCTGGCGGGGGGCGCGGGCCCGGGCGCTCTCCCGGAGTTCGGCCAGCGCGGCCCGGCGCTCCCCGTCGGGGAGGGTCTTCAACCGGCGGACGGCGTCGCCCGGCGGGCAGTCGGCCAGGCTGCGGGCGGTGCCGCCGTGGGCGGCGAGGAACGCGGCCTCGGCCCACCAGAACGGCTGGTCGCCGCCGATGAGGTCGGTGACCACGAAGGCGGCGGCGGGGATGCCGAGCCGGGTCAGTACGGGCAGGCCCTCGGTGAGCACGGTGCGGTCGCCGTCGTCGAAGGTGACCAGCACGCTGCGGGGCGGCAGGGCCCGGCCGGTGCGCACGGCCTCCTCGACGGCCGCGAGCGGGACCGGGCGGGCGACGCGGACCAGGCGCTCCATCTGGAGCGCGAACACCCGGGGGTCGTCCACCCCGTGGTAGGCGAGGACGGCCAGCCGCCGGGTGGCGGCGAGCCGGAACAGCGGCTGGAGCGGCGAGTTGCGCAGAACGGCGTCGACGGTGGCGCGGCGGCCGGCGAGCCGTGCCCTCCGCGGGGCGGTGGCCGGTGCCGGTGCCGGACCCGGATCCCCGGTCGGACTCGGACTCGGATCCGCGGCCGGTGCCGGTACCCCGGTCGGTGCCGGGTCCGTTCTCGTGGCCGTCCCGGTGGCGGTCCCGCCGCCCCTTCCGACGGCCGTTCCGACGGCCGTTCCGGTGGCTGTCCCGTCGGCTGTTCCGGTGCTCGGGCCGTGCTCGGTCCCGGTCGAATGCGCGGTCCCCTCGGGCATGGACACGCTCCCCCCTTCCTCCCCGTGTGATGCTGCGGCGGCGGGGGTGGGACATGTCGCACGGGCAGTTCCGGCCGTTCGGCACAGGTCTGCCCGGTGGGCGGCCCGCCCCGTCCACGAATTCCCAAGATAGAGCAAAAACCCATGCTCCGAACCGGGTTGTGCGTTGCGGACGGGCTTCGGGGAGAGGTTGGCGAATTCGGCGACGCACCGGTGACCTGTGCGACGGCTGGGAGCATCCTGAGTGATTGCTGGTGGGAGCGGGGGCGGGTGCGCTGGGAGGGAAGCGGTCCGGCCGCCGGTTGCGGACCCGGCGGCCGGCCGTGGCCGGGGCTGCGGGGCCCCGACCGCGTCACCCCTTCCTCGCCCGACGGGGCCTCAGAAGGGGTAGGTGCAGGTGGTCACCTGCTGCGCGGCCTCGAGGGCCGGGCCGGCGGTGGCGCAGACCATCTTGAGGTCGCTGGTGACCACGCGGGGGGTCACGGCCTTGGCGGAGCCCTTGGTGACGGTGGTCGCCGAGGCGGCGGGCAGCCACGGGCTGCCCCAGGCGCGCTGAGTGCGTACCTCGACCTTGACTATCGTCAGCTGCCCGGGCGCGGCGGCCACCTGGGCGACACCGACGAATCCTCCGCCGTCCTTCTCCTGCCAGACGCACGGCTGGTTCAGCACCGTCGTACAGGAGACGCCGCCCGCCCCGTTCGTGACCGAGGTCGTGCCCTCGGCGGTGACCGTCGCGGCCGTGGCCGGAGCGACCGTGGCCGCCATGATCCCTGCCGCCGCGACCATCAGAGCTGCGATACGAGCGTTCATGATGTCAACCTCCTTGGAATGAAAGGGAATCTCACTCTGTGGGATGAGTCTTGCACAAAATATGGACGTGTCTCGTGTGTGCTGCATCACACTCATGGTGACCGTTCAACTACAGCTTGCAATCTCACCAGTGACCTCACGATTACCGTCGGGTGTCACTCCGCCGACGAACGGGTGCCGCCCTCCGGTCCGCGGCCCTCGCTCTCTGGTCCGCGGCCTCGCCTTCCGGTTCGCGGCCTCCCGCCCCGGTCCCCGCGCAACTCGCGCGCCACGACGCGGCGTTCACTCGTTCGGGTGGCGTGGCGCCCATAGGTCGTTCGGGCAGCTACGATCGGGCCGACCCCCGGAGGTGACCTGGATGAACACGGTCATCGTGCAGTTGCCCGACCCCCGCCCGCCGGTCCGAGCCGACCGTCGGTTCGCCCGGCTGCCGCGGCCGCCCCGCAGCGCCCCGCCCGCCCGACCGGCCCTGTTGCACCTCGGGCCGGGCGACAGCGTGGAGTTCGGGCGCGGCGAGCCCGGCCGGCCGCTCGCCGTGCCGATCCCCGACCTCGGCGTGTCGCGTCGGGCCGGCGAGATCACGGCCGCCGAGGACTACTGGCGGCTCTCCAACTTCAGTGCCACCGCGACCTATGTCGTCGAGAACCTCGAAGGTGCCGGCGAGCACGTCAAGGTCGCGCCCGGACGGCTCGGCGCGCCGGTGCCGTTCGAGTTCTCCCGGGTGCTGCTGCCGGCCCTCGGCGAGCCGGTCGCGTTCAAGGTCTTCGCGCCCCAACACGCCTATCTGGCAGGCGGAGCAGGCGGATCGGAGGGCCCGGACGCCGGCGGCGCGCCAGGGGTCGGGTACGGCGAACCGACGGTCAGCCCGTTCGCCCTGGACCCGGGGGCCAAGTACTTCCTCGTCCTGCTCGCGCTCTGCGAGCCGCGCCTGCGCTCGCCCTCCGCGGCGGCCGTCCCCGGCGTCACCGAGGTGCTGGCCCGGCTGCGCTGCCTGCCCTCCTGTCGCGACCTCACCCGGTCGGCCGTCAATTACCACATCGACTACCTGGTCGGCAGCAAGCTCCGGCTGCGCGACCCGGCCGAGCCGGTCGACCCCGGGGGAGCCGGCGCCGGCGGCAAGCGGGAGGAACTCGTGGCGCTGGCACTGAGGTTCGACCTGGTGCGGGAGGAGCACCTGGTGCTGCTCCCGCCCCGGCGCGGCGGGTGACCGGGCGGTGGCGCCACGCGCGGTGGACCCGCCCGGAGCCCGACCGCCCTGCGGTGGGGCGGGGTTCGCGGTTCCGGCGGGCTATCCGGTCGGGGGCTACCTGGTCGGCGAGCGGATCGGGGCGGGCGGCTGGGGCAGTGTCCACGCCGCCCGCGCAGCCGATCCGGATCGCGCGGCGGGCGGCGAACTCGCCGAAGTGGCGGTCAAGTTCCTCCATCCGGGGCGGCTAGGGCCGGGGCAGCGGCAGGCGGTCGCCCAGGTCGCCAGCAGCGAGATCCGGTTCAGCCGCCGCGCCGACCATCCGCACCTGATCCGCACCTTCGCCGTGCTCACCCTCACCGACCCGGACCGGCCCGAACTCGACGGCGCCGTGGCCCTGGTGATGGAACGCGCCGAGCGCAGCCTGCACGACCTCCTGGCCGGGGCCCGGCCGCCGCACCCGCCGCCGGGCGCCGAGCGGATCCTGGCCGAGGTCGCCGCCGGGCTCCGCCACATGCACGGCTCCGGCTGGGTGCACGGGGACCTCAAGCCCGGCAACGTCCTGCTGATGGCCGACGGCACCGCCAAACTCGCCGACTTCGGGCTGACCGCGGAACTGGAGGGCACCCACGCCTACGCCCCGCCGCTCGGCTCGCCGGACCACGTGCCGCCCGAGTGGTGGTCCGAGCGGACCGGCGCGCGCGGTGCGGCGCTCCGCCCGAGCGCCGACCTGTGGGCGTACGGCGTCCTCGCCCACCAGGTGCTGACCGGCGGACTGCACCCCTTCCTCGGCGCCACCGCCCGCGCGCGCTCGCTGGCGGCGGTCGCCTACGCGCGCGGCAGCGCCCCGCTGCGGCTCGACGCCGCGCTCGACGCCGCGCTGCCGGAGCGGTGGCGGCCGCTGGTCACGGCCTGCCTGACGGCCGACCGGCAGCGGCGTGCGCAGCTGGACCTCGCCGCCCTGCTCGCCGGTGCCCTGGGCGTGAGCGGGGACGGTGGCGGGAGCGATGACGGGGGTGCCGACGTCGCGCCAGGCCCCGTCGCACTGGGCCCCGTCGCACCGGGTCGACGAAGGACCCGGCGCCGAACCGCCAGGCGCGCGGCGCTGCTGCTCGCCGCCGCCGCGACGCTGCTCCTCGTCACCGGAGCACCCGAGCGGCCCGCGCCCTCCGGCCCCACGTCCGGCCCCACGTCCGGCGCCGACGCCCCCGCCGTCCCCGTGAGCCTCGTCCCCCCGCCCCCTGGCGCCATCCCGCCCGGCGCCGACGTCCCCGCCGCCCTGCGCGGCCCGATCGAGGACGCCGCCCGCCGCTGCCCCGAGCCCGAGGTCACCCCGGCGCTGCTGGCGGCGATGCTCAAGGCGGAGTCCGGCTTCGACCCGGCCGCCGCCCGCCCCGCCACCGGCGAGTACGGCGTGGCGATGTGGACGCCCGCGGTCTTCAACGCCTGGGCGCAGGACGCCGACCACGACGGAGTCAAGAGCTATCTGGACCCGGACGACGCCATCGCCGCGATGGGCGGCTACGTCTGCTGGCTCGGCCAGCGGTTCAAGCAGCGGGGCTTCCCCGCCGCCGAACTGCCGGCCCTGGTGACGGCCGGCTATCGGACGAGCGACAAGACGGTCGCCGACGCCGGCGGCGTCCCCGAACGGGTGAAAGCGCATGTCGCACGCGTGCTCGGCTACCTCGCCGAGTACGGCGGGAGTAGCGTGGCGGGGCCATGAGGTCGGCCACATCCGCCGCCTCCCCGGCGGCGTCGCCACGGAACCCGGGCTTCCGGATGGGATGCTCGGCGGCATGTTCACCAAGCTCCGACCGCTCGTCATGCAGTGGACCACCGTCGTCCCGCTGCTGGCCCTCCTCGTCCTCGTCCTGACCTGGCACCGCGACCTCCCCGGCTGGGTGGTGGGGGTGGTGTCCTGCTTCCTTGCGGGTGCCGTGCTCGCCGCCGTGCACCACGCGGAGGTGGTCGCCCACCGGGTGGGGGAGCCGTTCGGGTCCCTGGTGCTCGCGGTCGCGGTGACGGTGATCGAGGTCGCGCTGATCGTGACCCTGATGGCGGACGGCGGGGACAAGTCGGCGACGCTCGCCCGGGACACCGTGTTCGCGGCGGTGATGATCACCTGCAACGGCATCCTCGGCCTGTCCATCCTGGCCGCGGCCATCAAGCACCGGGTGGCGGTCTTCAACGCCGAGGGGACGGGCGCGGCGCTGGCCACCATCGGGACCCTCGCCACGCTGAGCCTGGTCCTGCCGACCTTCACCACCAGCTCGCCCGGCCCCCAGTTCAACCCCGCCCAGCTGGCCTTCGCGGCGGCCGCCTCGCTGGTGCTGTACCTGCTGTTCGTGGCCACGCTGACGTTCCGGCACCGGGACTACTTCCTGCCGGTCACCTCCGAGGGCAAGGTTCTGGACGAGGAGGACCACGCCGACCCGCCGAGCGCCCGCGCCATGGTGTTCAGCCTGGTGCTGCTCGGCGTGGCGCTGATCTCGGTGGTGGGCCTGGCCAAGGGCGTGTCGCCGACCATCGAGTCGGCGGTCGACTCGGCGGGGCTGCCGTCCTCGGTCGTCGGTGTGGTGATCGCCCTGCTGGTCCTGCTGCCGGAGACCATCGCGGCCCTGCGCGCCGCCACCCGCAACCGGGTGCAGACCAGCCTCAACCTGGCGCTCGGCTCGGCCCTCGCGAGCATCGGCCTGACCATCCCGGCGGTGGCGATCGCCTCGCACTGGCTCTCCGGTCCGCTGGTCCTCGGCCTCGGCCCCTCGCACCTGGTGCTCCTGGCGCTCACCCTCGTGGTCGGCACCCTGACCGTCATCCCGCGCCGGGCGACCCCGCTGCAGGGCGCGGTGCACCTGGCGATCCTGGCGGCGTACGTGGTGCTGGCGATCAACCCCTGAGCACCGCCCGCCCCCGTGCGGAGCGGAGCGGGACGGCAGAACGGGCCGGCGACCTGGTGAGGTCGCCGGCCCTTCGTTCGTCCCGCTCCGCTCGCACCGGTCGGGGCGGGACGAACGAAGGGCCTGGCCGGTTTACGGCGCGGGCGAAGTGATGGTCCGACTGATCCACCGTCAGCATCCGGCCACTCCGGGGCGCGGGACCCGTGCGCCGGAACCGCCCGGAGCGGCCGGGCGGGCCGCCGGATGCCCGCGTGTCGGGTGCGGCGCGACCGCCGGGCTCCATATCGTCGGGTGTCCGCCGAATCAGCCGAGTCCGCCGCAGGACCGACACCCGTGGGAGCGTCGTATGCCCGGCCCAGCACAGCAGCCGTCCACCCGCCCGGCTCACCCGTCCGACCCGTCCGGCGGGACCGCCGCCGTCGAACCGGCCGCCGCCGAAGCGTCCGGGAACGGCGCCGACACGGCCGACGTCATCGTGGTCGGCGCGGGCCCCGCCGGCTCCACCGCCGCCTACCACCTCGCCCGGACCGGCCTGGACGTCCTCCTGCTGGAGAAGTCCGCCTTCCCCCGGGAGAAGGTCTGCGGCGACGGCCTCACCCCGCGCGCGGTACGGCAGTTGATCGATCTCGGCATCGACGTCTCGGAGTCCGCCGGCTGGCTGCACAACCGGGGACTGCGGATCGTCGCGGGCGGACACCGGCTGGAACTCGACTGGCCGGAACTCTCCGCCTTCCCGGGCTTCGGACTGGTCCGCCGCCGCGCCGACTTCGACGAACTGCTGGCCCGCCGCGCCGCCGCGGCCGGCGCCCGGCTGGTCGAACGGGCCAACGTGGACGGCCCGTTGCTCGACGAGCGGACCGGCCGGATCACCGGCGTCACCGCCCGGCTCGGCGAGGAGCGCCGCCCCGTCGCCTACCGCGCGCCCCTGGTGGTCGCCGCCGACGGCAACTCCACCCGGCTCTCGCTGGCGATGAAGCGCTACCGCCGGACCGACCGCGCGATGGGCGTCGCCTACCGCACCTACTTCACCACCCCGCGCCACGAGGACCGTTACCTGGAAGCCTGGCTGGACCTGCGCGACCCGTCGGACCGGGACCGCCGCCTCCTGCCCGGCTACGGCTGGGTGTTCGGCATGGGCGACGGCACCGCCAACGTCGGCCTGGGCGTCGTCGACACCGGCGCGGTGTCCGGCGAGGTGGACTGGAAGCAGCTGCTCCGCCGCTGGTGCGAGAACCTCCCCGCCGAGTACGGCTACCACCCCGAGGCCGTCACCGAACCCATCCGGGGCTCCGCCCTCCCGATGGGCCTCAACCGCCAACCCCACTACGCCGACGGCCTGTTGCTGATCGGCGACGCGGGCGGCACGGTTAGCCCGGCCACCGGCGAGGGCATCGCCTACGCGATGGAGTCCGGCCGCTACGCCGCCGAGGCCGTCGTCCAGGCCCTGGCCCGCCGCACCGACCGAGGCCGCGACCTCGCCCTGCGCGCCTACCCCCAGACCCTCCGCGCCGCCTACGACGGCTACTTCGCCCTCGGCCGCCTCACCGCCGCCGCCCTGAGCCGCCCCCGCCTGGTCGGCGCCGCGGGTGCCGCCGGCCTCGGCAGCCCGGCCGTCCTGCGGGCCGCCTTCCGCCTGATGGTCAACCTGACCGAGCCCAACTCCCGCGACGCACTGGACCGCCTCCTCCACATCCTCGGCCGCCTCGCCCCGAGCAGCCGGGGCTGACCCACCGGCCCGGCCCGGCCTTCGGCCCCG
Source organism: Streptomyces sp. NRRL S-495 (assembly GCF_000966955.1). Lineage (NCBI taxonomy): Bacteria > Bacillati > Actinomycetota > Actinomycetes > Kitasatosporales > Streptomycetaceae > Streptomyces > Streptomyces sp. NRRL S-495. The sequence continues at coordinate 11,905 of NZ_JZWY01000461.1, read as the reverse complement.
GCGCACCCCTTCGGAGGCGCGGGACCCGAAAGGCCGGGCCGGACCGGTGGTCAGGGCCTTCGACCGGCCCAGCGATTCCCGCGGAGCCGCTGCCCCGGAATTCTCAGGGGCAGTACTGGAAGAAGTCGAGGCACTGCGACGCGTTGTTGTTCTTCAGCTGGTCGTTGAGGTTGGCGCCGGTCAGGCGCTTGATGTACTGGCTCGGGCCGCTGTTGTTCGAGTTGAAGTAGACCGTCACGCTGTAGTTGAGGTTGAAGTTCCACGCCGACGCGGCGTTGTTCTTCACGTACGACCCGGCGCCGTTGCCCCCCGAGAACCTGTACCAGTTCGGAGCGCCGTAGTTCTCGGGGGTCTGCGAGTTGCCCCGGCCGTCCTCGAACGTGGCGCCCTTGAAGTCGGAGTTGAAGTAGAGGCAGAAGTCGCTCCCGCTGCACGTGCCCGGGTTCGGGGCGGCGGAAGCGGCCGGTACCGAAAACGCGAGACCGCCGGCGGCGAGCAGCGCCGCGACCCCGATCCTGATGTTCCCCGTGAGCTTCATGGACACCTTTCGGGTGCTCGAATCGGCACGTCGAACCGGATCGGGGACCGAAGTCCGGGCCGCCGGCGGCCCGCTCGAATCGCGGTTCCGGCCGGCTCCGAATCGGCTGACGCCCCGGAGGTGGAAGTACGCCCGTCCCACCGGGCCCTGAGTATCATCAGACGGCGCCCCACCCCGGTCAAGGCTCCTGACGGTCACTCACATCAGTTGCACGGTAAGGAACACGGGGATATTCGACCTCTCCGTGACGTATGCCAACAGCACGACCGCTCCCGGACTCGGCGTCCATATCGGGCGAACGCGGACGCACCGTGTACCCGGGGCCACGGGGCAACGGGAGCGGACGGCCGTCCGATCGACCGGAATGCCTGTGCATCACCAAGAAATCGGAAACAGCCCCGAAGGGACCGAATGCCGTGCCGCGCGGAAATCCGATGATTCGAGCGACCCTTCTTCTGGCGGGACTCGTCGCCGCGACGTCCGCGGCCTGCACGAGCGCGGGCGGACCGGATTCGCGCCACGTGCCGGACTCCCCGGCACCGGATTCCCCGGCACCGGCCGTCTCCGCTGCCGCCGTCCCGGAAGCCCCCGCTCCCGCCGTCCCGGACGTTCCCGTGCTCGTGAGCACCTCGGACCGGGCGCTCCCGGTCGAGAAGTACCTGGTCAACCCGGAGGAGAACGCGAGGATGGAGCGCGGCTGGGCCCGACTGGTCTCGACCTGCATGAAGAGGTTCGGGCTGGACTACGAGCCGCCGGTCCGCGAATCACACCGACGCACCGGCCAGACCGCGCACCGGTACGACCCCACCGACCCGGCCGTCGCCGCCGTCCGCGGGTACCACGGCGACGCCTCGGGGGACGGGTCTACGCCGCCTCCGGCCGAGTCGCTCTCCCCGGACGTGCGCCTCGTGCTCGGTTCGGGAAGCGGGGCGCCCCAAGCTCCGGGGGGTTCCCGGGAGGGGGTCTTCCGCGGGATTCCGATCCCCCCGGGCGGATGCGCGGGCGAGGCCCAGGAGGCGGTCAGCGCGGGCGGCGGCACGTTCCAGGACGCCCAGGTGGCCGTCGACGTCAACTTCGGCAACTACCGGCGTTCGACGGCCGACGAGAGGGTCATGGAGGTGTTCCGGAAATGGTCCTCGTGCATGAAGGCGAACGGATTCGACTACGAGACGCCGACCGCCGCCGCGAACGACCCCGCCTGGCACTCCCCGGCCCCCTCGGCGACCGAGCTGGCCACGGCGGTCGCCGATGTCCGGTGCAAGCGGGAGAACAACGTGGTCGGGGTCTGGTTCGCCGTCGAATCCGCCTACGAGGAGCGGGAGATCGGGGAGAAGCTGCCGGAACTCACCCGGGTGCGGGAATCGATCGACATCACCCTCCGGAACGCGGCGGCCGCACTGCTGCCCTGAGCGCCGCCGCCCCGGACCGGCCGCCGGCCGTGGCGAACACCGTGCCGCCGGCCGTCGGTTCACCCGGACGAGGCCTGGTCGTCGAACCAGGCGCGGCCGGCGGGGGAGAGGAAGGTGCGGAGGACGAAGGCGCCGAGGGCGATGCCGGTGAGGGCGGCGAGGGAGCCGGTCAGGAGGAGGAGGGCGGCGGTCGTCACCGAGAGGGCCTCGATGACGACCACGGTGGTCCTGGTCCAGCCCGCGCGGCGGGAGGCGAGGCCGGCGCAGGTGCCGAGCAGCAGGCCCACCAGGACGGAGGTCATCGCCATGAACCGCACCGGCGCGACCTCCCCGCCCTGGTTGCGGCCGAGGGCGGCGAGCAGCATGAGGCCCGCGAATCCGCTGAGTGCGGCGTGCACCCACACGCCCGCGACCGCCCATCTGACCGCCGGTGGCATTCGCCGCGCTGCCCACTGGTCCGTCATCGCTGACCACCCCCGGTCGTCGAGCGGCCCTGGCCGGTGGCCGGGCCGTACCGGCGAGGATCGGGGCCGGTCCGGCGGGCTGTCAATGGAACGGATGCGCTCCGCGTCGGCGCGGTCACCGTCCGCCGCTGGTTGCGAGGGCTGTTCCGACCCGAGCTTGGGGGCGTGACCCGACGAGCCGCGCGCCCCCGGGAACCGGTCCGCGCGGGGGGCGCGTCACGGAGGCCACTGTTCCGCGAGTCGTCCTCGTCCGGTGCGGAGGTGCGGGCGGTGAGCGGGGTGATCATGGCTCGATCGTGGCACGGCCGGGCGCCGGTGCCGAGCGTATTCCGGACAGCTGCGAGTCGTCACCCGGAGTGACCGAACGAGGGGTGGCGTGCGTGCCGTCCGCGGCGGTCGCGCCGGGCGGAGCCGGGGGTGCGGGCCTAACCTGGAAGGGCGCGCCGGTGCGTGGTGCGGAACGGGAACGGTGGGCCATGACGGTCGTCTCGACGGCACTCTTCGGGGCCGGTTGGCGTGCGACGTCACGCGGTTCCGCCGCCCTGCTGCGCGAGTGCGCGGCACGGGGCTGGACGGTGGTCCTGACCGCCCCCGGCCCGAGCGGGACCCCGGCACTCACCGTGACCGACCCGGGCCGCGATCCGGTCCGGGTGGCCCTCGACCTGGTCGACGGCAAGCCGTCGCACGCCGTGTTCGTCGCCGCGAGCGCGCCCGAGGTCCGGGTCGCGCGGCTGGCCGGAGTGCCCTGTGTCGCGGTGCTCGGCCCCGGGGCCACGGCTGCGGAGGTGCGGGCGGCGGGTGCCGCCGAGGTGCACCCCGACGTCGCGGCCCTGCTGTGTGTGCTGGACGACAGCCTGCTCGCCCGTCCGCGGGCGTTCGGCGACCGTCGCCCGGCCGCCTCCGTCGCCCTCGCGGGCCGGAGCGGTTAGCGCACCCCCCACCGGGCAGTCGCCCGGAGGGGATGTCGTCACCGGACGTGCCGGAGGTGACCGAGATGGACGGACCCGCGTTGAGCGGACGGGAGCAGCGGCTCCTCGCCGAGATCGAGTGCGATCTGAGCCAGGACACCCGCCTCGACCGGCGGTTGAGCACGATGGGAGCCGAACGGCCGCGCCGTTTCGGGAGCGCGCTGCGCGGCCTCGGCCGCCGATTGCCGACCGGCGTGCTGATGACGGCACTGGTGATGGCGGCGCTGTGCCTCAGCATCGCGGTGCGCAAGCCGACGGCCGTCGTGGCGATCGCCACGGCCGCCGTGTGGGTCGGCAGCGTGATGATCGCGGCCGGCCTGTCGGTGGTGCTGCGCCGCCACCGGCGGCACCGCGTGGACCCGGTGGACGGCTCGCCGGACCGCGGGGAGCGCTGGGGCCGGGGGCCGTGGCCCGGTGAGCACCGCAGCTGGGGCCCGTACCGAGACCGGCGAGACCGGGGAGACGGTCGGACCGACGGCCCGGGGGACGACCGCGACGACCGGGGCCGCCACGAACGCCGCCCGTGGGACCACCCGGAGGCGTGATGACCACCGACCTGCGGGAGTACCGCCCGGGCTCCCACCATGCCGCCGACCTCACCCTGGTCGGCTACGACGTCGAGGCGACGGACGGCCCGCTCGGCCGGGTCGAGCAGGACGCCGGGGACCACCTGCTGGTGGACACCCGGCCGTGGGTGCCGGGCGCCCCGGTCCTGGTCCCGATCGGGACGGTCGCCCGCGTCGACCACTTGGAGCTGGTCGTCCAGCTGGACTGCCCGCGCGCCCGGGTCCGCATCGCCCCGCCGCCCGCCGCGGTCGAACTGACCGGGGACGGCCCGGCTGCCGCCGACCGTGCGACCCGGTCCGGCGCGCGCGTCGGGAGCTGAACCGGTGCGGGCCGTGGCGTCGGGAGCCGAACCGGTGCGAGCCGTGACGGTGGGCGGGCGGCGAACGGGGTGGCCCGGATGCCGCTGACCGTCCTCACCGGCCGGACGATCGCCTTCCTGGTCGCCCCCGAGGGCGCCGAGCAGGTGGACCTGACCGTCCTCTGGCAGGCCGTGGCGGAGGCCGGCGGCACGCCGCGGCTGCTGTCCACCCGCCCCGGACTCGTCGACGCGTACCGGCACCTCGACCGGGCGGACGCCTTCCCGGTCGACGACGTGGTCGGCCTGGCACACCCGGACGCCTACGACGGCCTGGTGCTGCCCGGGGGAGTCGCCAACCCCGACGTCCTGCGGCTGGACCGCGCGGCCGTGGCCCTCGTCCATCAACTGAGCGCCGCCGGCCGGCCGGTCGCGGTGACCGGCCACGGCGCATGGACGCTCATCGAGGCGGACGCGGTGCGCGGCCGCACCCTCACCTCCTGGCCGAGCATCCGCACCGACCTGGTGAACGCCGGTGCCTACTGGGTCGACGAACCGGTCCACGTCTGCCGGGACGCCCCCGGGCTGCTGGTCTCCGGCCGTGGACCCGGCGACCTGCCGGCCTTCACCGAGGCCCTGGTGACGGAGTTCGCGCACGCCCGGCCGGTCGGGGGCCCGCACCCGCCGTGGGCCGTCGCGCACGAGCCGGCCCCGTCCCGCCACACGGAGGCAGGGGCGGAGGCAGCGGCGGAGGCGGGCGCCGAGGCAGCGGCGGAGACGGAGGCGGAGCGGGACTGACGGAGCGGCACTGACGGCGCGGGCGCTCAGTCGCCGCGCAGGCGGACGAAGAGGGCCGTCGGCGGCCGGCCGGTCACGGTCACCTCGGCCCGCAGCGGGACGGTCAGCGGCCGGACGTCGCCGTACTGCGGATCGTGGACGGGCGCGCCGAGCCGTCCGGCCGCCAGCTCCGCCACCTGCCGGGACTGGAGCGGCGACAGCGGCGGGGAGGACAGCAGCACCCGGCCGTCGTCCAGCTCCAGGACCACCGCCCGGGGCCGCGCGGCCGGTCCGGTCACGGCGCGGACGGTGGCGTCCACGGTGTCGCCGCGCCGGTACTTCACCCAGACCCGGCCCGCCCCGCGCGGCCGGTACGCCGAACCGGCTGCCTTGCAGACCAGCCCCTCCACGCCGGTGTCGGCGAGCTGCTCCATCCAGGTCAGCGCCTCGGCCCGGTCGGTGGTCGCCAGGACCGGCTGGACCGGCGGCGGCACCTCGGCCAGCGCGGCCAGCAGCAACCGCCGCCGGTCGGCCAGCGGCAGGGAGCGGACGTCCCGGCCGGGCAGGGCGAGCACGTCGAAGGCGATCAGCCCCAGCGCCACGCCCTCGGCGGCCCCGTCCCGCCTGGTCCGCAGCAGCTCCTCGAAGGCGAACCGGCCACCGCGCCAGGCGACCAGCTCCGCGTCCAGCACCAGTCCGGCCGGCAGCCGGGCGACGGCGGTGGCGATCGGCGGGAACTCGGCGGCGAGGTCCCGTCCGGAGCGGGACTGCAGGAACGGCGGGCGGTCCGGACCCCGGGCGAAGGCCACGCAGCGGAAGCCGTCCAGCTTCAGTTCGTAGAGCACCCCGGCGCCGCCGAGGCCGTCCGCCGGCGGCACGGCGGGCACGGCGGCCGGGCGCATCACCTCCACCGGGGGCGTCAGGACCACCGGGTCGCGGCCGCCGGGGGGCGCGGCGGCGGAGGTCTTGGTTCCGGTTCCGGTTCCGGTTCCGGCTCCGGCTCCGGCTCCGGTGTGGGTCCGACGCGGCGCGGCCGTGGGCAGCGGCCGGGCCCGCGCCGGGTCGAGCAGCGGCCCGAGCGGATCGCCGTGGGCCGCCAGCCGCTCCGGCACCTCGGCGATCGTGAACACCAGCTCCGCCGCCGACCCGGCCGCGTCCAGCTCCGCCCAGGACAGCGGCGCCGACACCGTCGGCCGCTCCTGCGCCCGCACCGTGTACGGGGCGGCCGTGGTCTTCTTCGCCGAGTTCTGCGACCAGTCGACCAGTACCCGGCCGGTGCGGCGGGCCTTCGCCATGGTGTGCACGACCAGCTCCGGGCGGGCCGCCTCCAGCTCGGCCGCCAGCTCCTTCGCGTAGGCGGACACCCGGGCGCTCGGCGTCGGCTCCAGCGGCACCAGCAGATGGAGGCCCTTGCCGCCGGAGGTCTTCACCCAGACGTCCAGACCGTCCGCCGCGAGCCGCTCGCGCAGCAGCCCGGCCACGGTGCGACAGGTGAGGACGTCCGCCCCCGCGCCCGGATCGAGGTCCAGCACCAGCCGGTCGGCCAGCCCGGGCGCGGCGGCGTGCCACTGCGGCACATGCAGCTCCAGACAGCCCAGGTTGACCACCGAGAGCAGCCCGGCGCCGTCCTCCAGCACCACCTGGCGCAGTTCGCCGCTGTTGCTCGGCACCTCCACCGTGCGCACCCAGTCGGGCGTGCCGGGCGGCGGGTTCTTCGCCACGAACACCTCGGCCGCCACACCGTCCGGGCAGCGCAGGAAGGACACCGGGCGGTCGCGCAGATGCGGCAGCAGGGCGGTGTGGACGGCGGCGTAGTAGCGCAGGACCTCGCCCTTGGGCGTGCCGGTCCGGGGGTAGTAGACCTTGTCCAGGTGCGAGAGCGCGAGGGTGCGCCCGTCGACCGTCATCTGCGGCATCGCCGCCTCCGGGGCTGCGCGCGTTCCCGGGTCCACCGGGCCCGTCGCGGCCAGTCTGCCTGCGACGGGGGCGCGGCGCGAGCTGTCCCGGCTGGGCCCGCCGTCGGTGCGACGGCCGGAATAGGTGGTGCCCGGGCTCTGTTGGCCACCGGTGATCGCTGATGATCACCGGAACCCAGGGGGACGTAATGAGTGGACCGATCACCGCTGTCGCCAGACTGAAGGCCGCACCGGGGCAGGAGGAGCTGGTGCGGGCCCAGGCGCTCTCGCTGGTCGCGCCGACGCTGGCCGAGCCGGGCTGCCTGTTCTACCGCCCGTACCAGGACCCGCTCGACCCCGCGTCCTGGGTGGTCGTCGAACAGTGGGCGAGCCGGGCCGACTTCGACGCCCACCTCGCCGCGCCGCACATGGCCGAAGCCTTCGCCGCCGGCGCCACCCTCCTGGCCGGCCCGCCGGACCTCCAACTCCTCACCGACCTGGCCTGACAGCCGAACGGATGACCGGGACGGCGACCACCGGTGGTCGCCGTCCCGGTCAGGACAATTGGGCTCGGTCCGCTCCACCGTGACGGCGAGCCCTTCACCACCGCCCCCACCTCGGCCCTCGTCCGGTGATCCCGCGGATAGGCTGGGCAGCCATGACCCCACTCCGCCTGACCGGCCCCAACCTGGTGCTGCGCGAGGTCGAGCCCGAGGACACCGGCGACCTCCTGGCGATCTACGGTGACCCCGAAGCCACCCGGCACCTCAGCTTCGAACCCCGCACCCGCGAGCAGGTCGACGCGATCACTGCCCGCTCCATCGACTCCGCGCACGCCACCCCGCGTACTGAGTACTGCCTGGCCGTCACCCGACGCGGCGAGCATCCGCTGATCGGCTACGCGCGCCTGGCCGCCGAGCCGCAGCAGGCCGCCACCATCGGCTTCGCCCTCCACCCGGCCGCATGGGGCAAGGGCCTCGGCACCGAGACCGTCCACCTGCTCTGCGCCCTGGGCTTCAACGTCCTCGGCCTGCACCGCATCTGGGCCGCCCGGGCACCGCTCAACGAGGCCTCGGCCCGGACCCTGCTCCGGGCCGGGATGACCGAGGACGGCCGGATCCGGGACCACGTCTTCGTCCACGGGGCGTGGCGCGACTCGATCACCTACTCGATCCTGGAACACGAGTGGGCACCGATCGGCGGCCTGGTTACCGACGGCGCCGCTGAATCCGATCGCGGACCCAGCCCGGCAAGGTGATCCCGTGCTGCCCGAGCCGCACATCGTGATTCCCGGTATCGCTGGGTTCGCCCGCCGTCACAACGAAATGAACGCGGCGAACAGAAACAGGGCGGAGAAGCCGGCCAGGAACAACGTGAGACAGCCGTACAGCCACGGGTTGGCGGGCCCGTCGAAGCCGGGGATGACGATCAGTTCGGGTCGGCGGGGGTGGTAGGCGACCTCGACCTGTTCGCCCGGGCTGAGCGGGCAGAAGCCCGGCATGCCGGTGGCGCTTTCCGCCAGCACCGTTCTGCCGTTCGGAAGGGTGAAGCAGATCACCGGGTGGTGCTGGAGGTCTCCGTCGCCGTCGGTGTCGGTCCGGATGTGGTCGACCTTGCCGACGGCGCGCGCGCCGTGATTGCGTATTCGGTGCACCCGGACGGTCTCCCGTGCGCCGTAGCAAGCACCGAGGCCGAGCAGGCAGCCAAAGCCGACAACCACAACGTTCGTGGCCGGAGTTTATGCTCAGATGCTCAACTGATCGGCCGGACAAGGCCCGGTCGGGACCAGGCTGCCGAGGACCAGTCCAACTGATCGTGCCGCACAAAGCGCCTCCCTGGCACGGGCCGCCCCGCTTCGGGCGACCGTCCCGTCTCCCCCGGGCGCGGGCGTGCGCTCGCCGAGGCCCGCGCAGGGGCGGCAGATGCCCGGCCGCGGTACGGGGTCGTGGCACTGGGCGCACTCGGCGTACCGGGCCGGCGCGAGCCGTACGACGGGCTGCACGGGCGGCATCTTGCGTTCCAGGCGGTGGCGGAGCACCGCGGCCGCCGAGTGCACCGGGGTGGGCAGGCCCGGCAGAAGGGCGTGGGCGAGGTCGGCTTGGGTCGCGCCGCGCTCCAGCCACCGTGCGACGAGGGGTGCGAGTTCCTCGGCTTCGGCCTGGCCGAGCCGCAGGCGCGGCTCGGGGCGGATCACCCGGAACAGCGTGGCGACCGCCTCGCGGACCTGTTCGTCCGGCACCGTCATGGGCTGTTGGGCGGTCTCCTCCTGCTCGGCGGGGAGGGAGGTTTCTTGCACCAGGTCCTTTACAAGGACGTCAGTGCCACCGGCGGTCGCTGCACCGGAGACCGGACGGGTGACACCCGGAGCCGTTGGCTGCGGAGTGTCGTAGACGTGGGTCTCGGTGATGATCGTGCCGTCCGGCATGCGGATTCTCTCGACGCGGTAGAAGCCCGCCTCGGCCAGTTCCTTCAGGGCCTTGCGGATCGCTCCTCGGCCCTGGGGGCTGGTGTCGGCCATGTGTCGGCCGTCCTCGCGCCAGCCGTCGGGGCGGGAGAGGAGGTCCGCGAGCAGGCCGCGGGCGGTGTAGGACAGCCGCCGGTACTGCAGGACGGCGTTGGGCAGCACGGTGAAGTTGCGCACGTGGGCGCTACGATGGACGCGCATCGGGAGTTTGGGCTCCTGTTGCCGGACCCCGGGGTGTTGGTAGCACCGCCGGGGTCGCCTGTTTTCGGTTGGCGCACGGAACGTAGCACACAGGCTGTTCGGGGATCGACGTGATCGGCGAGCGATCACCACCGCACTCGATCCGTTCTCTCCTGACCTCCAAATGGCAGGATTCGAAGTGCAGTTGGCGCGTTGTCGCACTGCCGACCGGACAGCGTGTGCGGCGTGGCGCCAGGCGGTACTGAGCCTCCGAAGGTCAGGGCCCGAGCAGGGCGAGGGCGGTGCGGACCAGGGTCTCGTCGGTGGCGGGGTCGCGTTCGCCCGCCACGTCGGAGCGGAACAGGGAGGCGCCCTCGATCAGCATGATGAACACCCCGGCGCGGGCCCGCTGTTCCTCCTCCGGCAGGTCGGGGTGGCGGCGGGCGAGGAAGGCGGTCACCTGGGTCCGGTAGTCGCCGTAGAAGCCTCGGACGGCCGCCGCCACGGTCTCGTCCCGGGCGGCCAGTGCCCACACCTCGACGAACAGGCGCATCAGGCGGGCGTCCTCCTGCTCGGCCAGCAGCGTGGTGACCACTCCGGCGGCCGACTCGGGGGCATCGTCGTCGGCGGAGAGCAGGGGCGCCAGCCGTTCCGCCGACCGCCGCAGCACCCGCTCCAGTACGGCGGCCACCAGGTCCGCGTGGGTGGGGAAGTAGTACTGGAGGTGGCCGAGCCGTACGCCGGCCGCCGCGGCCACGGCCCGCATCGTCCACTCCGGTCCGCCCTCGGCGACCAGGACCTCCTCGGCCGCGTCCAGCAGGGCCTCCCGCCGTTCCGCGCCCTTCCGCCCCCGCCCTCGTGCCGGGGTGGCGGACGGGTCGGGCGAAGCGTCATCGGTGCCCCGGTCGGGTGTGGTGCTCATGCAGCAGCATCCAAGCCCGGAACGGAGCTGATGTCGACCGTGACCCCCAGGGCGGCGAGGTCGGCCACCACCCGGCCCGGCCGGGGTGTCTGCTCGGGGAAGGAGACTCCGGCGGGTGCCGCCGCCGCGCCGTCCGAGCCGAGGGCGCGGCGGAGGGCGAGCAGGCCGCCGACGGCGGTGAGGTGGGCCTGGCCGGCCCGGTCCTCGACGACCGCGGTGAGGGTGCGGCCGGCGTGCCCGACGTCGACGCGCAGCAGCGCGGTGCCGCCCGCGCCGGGGGAGTACAGCAGGGCGCGGCGGGCGGACTGCCAGCGCTCGCCCCGGCCCCAGCGGAAGAAGCCGGTGTGCTTGGCGGCCAGCAGGGCCCGGGTGCTGAGGTCGGAGCTGAAGCCGATCCGGGTGGTGGCGGTCGTGGTGCCGAGGGTGAGCGGCAGGGTGAACTGCTCGGGCGTGTCGATCCGGGCGACCCGGGTGGGGTGGTCGCCGATCCGGACGGTGTGCGCCTCGGTCAGCGGGGCGACGGTGCGGCGCCGGCCCTCGCTGATCACCTCGTAGTCCAGCCCCAGCCGGTCCATGAACTCCACGGAGTCCGCGCCGGCCCGGTCGGCGAGGTCCCAGCGGATCGCGGTCTCGACCCGGTCCGCCCCGCCGAGGCGTTCGGCCAGCGCGGCCGCGACGAGTCCGACCACGCCGCCCATCCAGGCCGAGGAGAGCAGCACCGGCGCGGTGGGGCGCAGCAGCGCGGCCACGGTGGCGGCGCGCTGGAGCCGGACGGTCCAGCGGGTGACGTCCACGTACGGGACGCCGGCGCGGGCCGCCGCCCGCAGCACCCGGTCGTCGGGGTCGTTGACGACGCCGACGACGGCGCTCACCGCCGCGCCGAAGGGGGCGGGGTCGGCGAGGTCCCAGCGGCGGACGGCGGCGTGCGGGGCGCCGCCGAGTTCGCGGACGAGGGCCGCGCCCCGCTGCTCGGACCGGCCGGTGAGCAGGACGGGGCGCTCGGCCGCGACCAGACGGGCGAGTTCACCGCCGACCGTCCCGTAGCCGCCGACCAGCAGGACCGGTCCGCGGGGGTCGAGCGTGAGGAGGTCGAGGCTGTCGTGCTTGTCGGTGTCGGGGGTCCGGGTGTTCTCCGAAGTGGTCATACGCAAAAACTAGGTCACGTGACCTAAAAATTACATCAAGGCGTGACGGCATCCGGTCACGGCCCGGCACTCCGGCCGGTCACGAGGGCGTGCGCGTCCGCGACCAGGTCCTCCACCCGCCCCCAGTCCACCGGCGGGACGTCGAGGCGGACGCCGATCCAGCCCCGGTGGCCGACGTAGGGCGGGCGGAAGAAGAGCTCCGGCTCCTCGGCGACCAGGAACTCCTGCGCTCCGGCGGCCGCCGGGCACCAGAACGCGAGGCGGTCGTCGTGGTGGTGGTC